>NZ_CAMLOV010000034.1 GCF_946481715.1 uncultured Mucilaginibacter sp.
TATAAGTAAGCCCCAAACTACCGGAGATACCGTGGTAATAATGGTTAAAATTGGGGAACTGCAGCCGCCCGCCAGGCGTATTGGCAGCTACCCTTTGCTCAAAACCGTTGGCAGCATTTGGCCCCACATAAAAATCATCCCAGCGGATGTTGCGGGTATCGTACCGGATACCGCCCGAAATATCGGCGTTGCCGATGGTCTTTTTCGCGAAAAAGAAAGCCCCCACATCGAACAAATTATAATCGGGGATGGGGAAATCGGTAGCCGCCTTGCTTCGGTTGGTTTGGTAAATACCGTTTACACCAAAAGAGGTCTCTATTCCTGCAAACACCGGCGGGCTGTATCTGAGATCGTAATTCAATGTATTCAGCGTAACGTACAAGCCCGCCTGCTGCGGCTGTGTGGGGTGGTTATACTCGCGGCGCACGCTTTGCTGCCCGCCAATGGATGCATCAAGCACACCATCGCCCAGTTTAAACTCGTTTTTACTGTAGATGCGGTAATGCTGAATGTGCTGGTGCAGTGGCGTAATTGCATACGATTTTAATAAATCTTCGGGAGCGAAAGGCCGGCTCTTGATGTTATCGTTAGGCCCCTCGGCTACCTGTTTGGTAAATTTACGGGTAAGCGAATCGCGGCTGCCATCGGGGATCTCCTGCTGGTTGTTATAAATTGTAGCGGCCAATTGCGAGTACCCCCATTTTTTATCGGTACGCACCATGCCCGAGGCGATATACTCGCGGAATGCAGAATTATAAACCGGTCCGTCAATCTTATTCTGGTAATTATGCGCCAGTTTACCGGTGATGCGAAAGGCGTATTTCCAATCGCTTTTTTTGTACGATAAGCCAAGCGACGAGCCAATGAGCCCGTTATTGGTATGGTAATCAGTCGCAAAATCGCCTTTTAGTTTGCCTTCATCGCCATTGGGGATATAAGGGATCAGGTTAATTACCCCCGCCAGCGCATCCGAGCCATAGGTTAAACTTGCCGGGCCTTTGATCACTTCGGCGCGCGAGATGCCATACTGGTCTATCTCAATCCCATGCTCATCGCCCCATTGCTGCCCTTCCTGGCGAATGCCGTCGTACAACGTTAAAACGCGGTTATAGCCCAGCCCCCTGATGAAGGGCTTGGAGATATTTGGTCCTGTGGTAACGGCGGTAACACCCGGCACGCCCTTAATAATGGCATCGATGATGTTGTTGTTTACGTGCTGATCTATATCCGTTTTGGTCATTACCGCAATGGGCACCGGGTTGCTGCGCAGTTCGGTAGCACGCGATACACCTGTAACCACCACTTCGTTTAATTTGGAACTACCCTCTTTTAATTCGGCGCTGAGCGTTACTGCCTTGCCGCCGGTAACGATTGCCTTTATCCTTTCGGGATAATAACCTACGCTGCTAAATACCACGGTATACTGCCCGGCAGGCAGGTTTTTAATTTCATAGTAACCCTGCTCGTTTGTTGTAGCGCCATGCCTGGTGCCCCAGAGCGTAACCGTAGCATAAGCCAGCGGCGTGCTATTAGCCGTTACGCTGCCGGATAAACTTGCGCTTTGGGCGAAAGCCGTTGATACACAAAGTAAATATAAAGCAAGTATTAGATAGCGCATCGGATGTTGTGTTGTACAAACGTATTAATAAAAACTGACAAACTAAATAAATAAAATTAGTCTTGCCTAATTTTATTTATAACGGCGGTTTTTTGTTTATGTTTGTATTACCCACAATAAGAAACATGCATACGCTATCGGAAGAGAATTACCTGAAATGTATTTACCGCCTTTGGCAGGACAAGGGCGAGAAAATTACGCCCACCGCCATTGCCGAATGGCTGGGCAATAACCCGGCGTCGGTAGTGGATATGATACGCAAGCTTACCGATAAGCAGCTGATCATCTACGATAAAAAGAAGGGTGTTGAACTTACTGCCCTGGGGCAAAAAGACGCTGCGCTAATCGTTCGGCGCCACCGTTTGTGGGAGGTGTTCTTGTTGGAAAAACTGGGTTACGATTGGGATGAGATACACGATATTGCCGAACAACTGGAGCATATAAAAGATGCCACGCTGGCCGACAGGCTGGATAAATTCCTGGGGTTCCCGGAGTACGACCCGCATGGCGACCCGATACCCAAAGCCAATGGCAAAATGGCCAAGCGCCACTCCACCACCTTAACCGACCTAAAGCCCGGCACCACCTGCCGCGTGGCGGCCGTTAAAGATACAACCAGCGCTTTTTTGCAATACCTGCAAAAGCTGGATATCAGCATCGGCACCAAAGTGCAACTGGTAGAGAAAATTCAGTTTGACGGTTCGCTGGTGATCAGCATAAACGGGGGCGAACGCACAACCGTGTCGCAAAAATTTGGTGAGAATATTTTGGTAGATATGTAAAAAGGCAGCGTGCTGTTATTGGTCGAACGGGTTCTCCGAGCTTTCCTCGTGCGCCTTGTCCTGGTATTTATATTTCATAATTACCAAAATAGTAGCAGCGCTAAACATCAATGTAGGGATAACTGCTATAACCAAACGCCAGGTTTGGTGCGAATCGATAGCCTTATTAATAGAATTAACACCAACAGCAACCATCCCGATGAAGATCATCAGCGGGACTATTAACTTGCGGTTTTCTGGTGTTGCCATATCTAAAGGTACAAATATTTACGATACAATTAATATTAATTTAACAGATTTAGTTAATTAACAGGACTATACAGTTAGGAAACACGGCCGTTTTGCTTAAAAAGCTACCTTTTCTTCAAAAATTCGGTACGCAATACAATGCTCATTCCGTCAACCTTGCAATCAACTTCTTCGTCGTTATCGGTAAGGCGTATCTTTTTCACCAGCGTGCCTTGCTTTAGCGTGGTACCGCCTCCTTTTACCTTTAAACTTTTTATCAGGGTTACGCTATCACCATCTTTTAATTGGTTGCCATTGCTGTCTTTTACTATCAATTCGCTCATGGGGCAAAGTTACAGAGATAATTGGAATAGTTTAGGCTAGTGATTATCCCGGGAGACTAAATATATTTCTCTAAAGCCCATTCTTTATTTACCCATTATATTTTCTTAAATTGCTCAAATCAGCATTCCTGTTGCCGATTTAACCAATTGTAAACCAGTACCTAAACTACGCCTTTATGAAAAATGTAATTGCCTGTATTGCCTGTGTTTTATTACTGGCCTGCCATGCTTTTGCACAAACGGAAAAACCTGTTACGTTAAAAGAGCGGGCATCCGGTTTAAAGGCGTTTTTAGATCAGCATGAAATAGAGAAGGCTTACCTGCATTTTGATAAGCCGTATTACGCAGCGGGCGATACCATTTATTTTAAAGCGTATGTTTTGGCGGGCGAAAAAAATGCTCTGTCGCCATTAAGCGGCGTATTATATGCCGACTTGATAAGCCCTGAGGATAAAGTTGCCAAAGCTATAAAACTACAGGTAATTGATGGGCTGGCCTGGGGCGATATTACCCTGCCCGATTCGCTCCCCGGCGGAAACTACCGCATACGTGCCTATACCAAATTGATGCAGAACTATGGCAGCGAACTGTTTTTTGATAGGGTAATACCTATTGGCGCTATTATAAAAATACCGGTTGCTAAGGCAACAAAAAGTACCGCCGTTGCAGCAACCCGGCCCGATATGCAGTTCTTCCCCGAAGGCGGCGGGATGGTAGCAGGCGTTGCTTCAAAAATAGCCTTTAAAGCCATTATACCGGGCGGCGGGGGCATCAACGTCAACGGAACTATCTTCAACAATAGCAATAAGCCGGTTGCCAAATTTGCGTCGGCACATTTAGGTATGGGTGCGTTTACTATCACCCCGGTTGCAGGCGAAACTTACCGTACCGAACTTGTTTACGGCAATGGCACTAAGGCAAGCATTGCCCTGCCCGCCGCCAATACCGATGGCGTAGCAGTAGCTGTGTTTGATTCCACCTCAAAAATATCGGTGCATATCAATCCGTCGAAAAGTTTTTACGAGCAGAGCAAAGGCCAGCCGCTGGGGCTGTTTATTTATTCGGGTGGGAGGCTTACTACGGTTTCTGATGTGATGGACGGGACAGATATGCGTTTCGATATCCAAAAATCGGGGCTGCACTCGGGTATCACCCAAATAACGTTGCTATCCGCCAAAGGCGAGCCGCTTTGCGAACGGCTGGTGTTTATAAATAAAGATGATAAGCTGGACCTGAGCCTAAGCACCGATAAAAAGGTGTACAGGCAGCGTGAAAAAGTTAAGGTGAGCTTTCATGTAGACGATACCGGTTTTGAAGCCCTCCCCGCCCATTTTTCGGTAGCAGTTATCGATAGAAGCAAAGTATTGGTAGATGAAGATAAGGAAGAGAACATACTCACCTACCTGTTGCTTACCTCTTGCTTAAAAGGCAATATAGAAGAGCCCGGTTATTATTTTAACAAGCCGGATGCTAAAAAACGGGCGGAGCTTGACCTGGTGATGCTTACACATGGCTACCGCCGCTTTACCTGGAAGGCACTGGCCAACAATGATGTACCGCCGCCAACCATTGCGGCCGAAAAGAATTTAAGTATAGCAGGTACGGCTAAATCATTGTGGGGTAAGCCCATTGATAACGGGGTGATTACGCTTATCCCACAAGCCGGCGGGAATTTGCTGAGCGAAAAAACCGATAAATCGGGCACTTTCAATTTTAGCAACCTGGTGTTTTTTGATAGTACACGTTTTGTGCTGAACGCTGTAAATGCTAAGGGAAAAAACAATACGCAGCTAATGTATAAACGCGAATTGACGCCCCCGGTTGATCCTGTTCAATACTTTGCAGGAACCGATACTTCTTCTGCTGGAATTATACAGGCATACCTGCAAAACAGCAAAAACCGGCACAATGATTACCTTAAATATAACGGGCCGGGCAAGCAATTAAAAGAGGTGGTTATCCGGTCGGTAAAAAAAGCAGCTTACCGTACGCAAAGCCTGGCAGGTGCCGGAAACGCAGATGTTTTGATAAAAGGGGAAGACCTGCATTCCGGCTTTTTGGCACTCACTCTTACTGGGCGTATTGGAGGGGTATATTTTGCAGCCGCAGATCAGCCTGATGGCGGTGTTCCTAAAATGCAGATTGGAAGTGGCCCAATGTTAGTGGTAGTTGATGGCGTTCAACGCGCTCCGCTTCCCGGCAAACCGGTTGGGATAAACGATATTAACCCCGATGATGTAGAAACAATAGAGGTGCTTAAATATGCCAGCGCAGCCATTTACGGGATGAGCGGCGGCAACGGAGTAATAGTGATCACAACCAAACAGGGTGTGGGCCGCGATCCAAAGGATATTCAATCGCGTGGTATACTTCCTATAACTATTAACGGCTTTTATAAAGCGCGTGAATTTTATGCGCCGCGCTATGATTTTGTAAACAACCACACCCGGCCCGACCTGCGCAGCACCATCCACTGGCTGGCGGAAATAAGCCCCGATAAAAATGGTAACGCTTCCTTCGACTTTTACAATGCCGACGGTGTTGGGCAATACCAAATAATTATCGAAGGCATTAATAACGTTGGCACTGCAGGGGCAGCAAAGTTTAGTTATGAGGTGAAGGAGTAGGGAGCGCCTGTAGTAGAAGAACGTCCTTGCGAGGTACGAAGCAATCTCTACATAGGACGGGCCGCCTTGCAATCGAATATGCAAAGCTCAGAGATTATTAATATTTTGATTTTTCTTTAAGGTATTAATGAGCTCCCTTTGGTCGGTTGTCTTCGTGCCCCGCAGCAATGACTTGGACGAAAACAAAACGCCCCGCGACAGGATGTCGAGAGGCGTTTCAAATATTTGAAACGTTACAAACTATTTTGCAACGTACATTACTTCTTTAACCGCTTTAATTACGCGCTCCGGGTTTGGCAGGTATTCCTGTATCAGGGTTGGTGCGTAAGGCAATGGTACATCGCCGCCCATAATGCGCAGGATAGGTGCATCTAAATAATCAAATGCATCTTTTTGCACTTTAAATGCTATTTCGGTTGCGATAGAACCTAATGGCCAGCTTTCTTCTACAATTACCAAACGGTTTGTTTTCTTAACCGATTCGATGATGCAAGGGTAATCGATAGGGCGCACGGTACGCAAATCGATAACCTCGGCGTGGATGCCTTCTTTTTCTAATTCGGCGGCAGCAGCGTTAACCACTTTCATGATCTTGCCGAAACCAACCAGGGTAACATCGCTGCCTTCTTTAGTTACAGCAGCTTTACCAATTGGTATATAATATGTTTCTTCGGGTACTTCGCCTTTATCACCGTACATCAATTCCGATTCCATGAAAATACACGGGTCCGGGTCGATGATACATGATTTTAATAAGCCTTTTGCATCTGCAGGGTTTGATGGTACCACCACCTTTAAGCCCGGGCAGTTTGCATACCAGTTTTCGAAACACTGGCTATGCTGAGAGCTTAGCATACCCGCGTTGCCTGTTGGGCCACGGAATACGATAGGCACCGAGAACTGGCCACCGCTCATGCTCATGATCTTGGCAGCGCCGTTGATGATCTGGTCGATAGCAACCAGCGAGAAGTTGAAAGTCATGAATTCGATAATAGGCTTTAAACCATTCATGGCCGAGCCTATGCCTATACCGGCAAAACCCAATTCAGAGATAGGTGTATCTATTACGCGTTTTGCGCCAAACTCGTCCAACATACCCTGGCTTACTTTGTAGGCACCGTTATATTCGGCAACCTCTTCGCCCATTAGGTAAATGTTTTCGTCCTTGCGCATTTCTTCCTGCATGGCTTCCCTAAGCGCTTCCCTGAATTGTATTTCTCTCATTATTATTTAAAATGAAGTTTTTGCGATGGCAAATATAATCAAAATGTGGAAAATGCAATCAGCCGCGCAATACACTTATTGTTTATCTATTATTTGTTACATTGCCCTAACCAAAACCCGTTCCCCAATGAAATTCCCATCGGTAAAAAACTTGTTCCAAAGCGTAGGCCTAACCGTGGAGCGATTCCCCTTCGAATCGATATTCGCGCTGGCCGGCACCGTAGCGGCAACCATCAAAATAGAGCTTACCTACACCAGCCGCATACAGGAGAACTGGAGCCTCCGCGCTATTTTGGTGGCCAACCTGGGTTTGCTGCTCAGCCTTTCGGCTACGCTGTTTACCGAAAGCAAGGGCATTGCCGGCAGCAAGAAACTGCTCATCCGCATAGCAACTGCAACCGCGGCATGCCTGTTCATCGTTATCATCAATCCCGGCGAGCACGAGTCAGATTATATCCGTTTCGCGCTGCTGTGCCTTTCGTTCCACTTGCTGGTGGCCTTTGCGGCTTTTACGGATAAGGGCCACATCAATGCTTTCTGGCAGTTCAATAAAACGCTTTTCTTACGGTTTTTAACCGCCGTATTATACGGCATCGTACTGTACGGCGGGCTCGCAGCGGCAATTGGCGCCATGAATTTCCTGTTCAGTTTCAAATTCGAGTGGGACACCTTCGCAGTACTTTTTGCCTGGATAGTAGGCATCTTCAGCACCCTGTTCTTCCTGGCCGGCGTGCCTGGCGACTTCGAAAGCCTGGATGCAGACGATAGTTACCCCAAGGGCCTCAAAATTTTTACCCAATACGTGCTGATACCGCTGGCTACGGTTTACGTGGCTATACTGCTGGCCTATGAGGTAAAGATATTGCTGCAATGGGAGTTGCCAAAGGGCCTGGTATCAAACCTGATATTGGGCTACGCCGTGTTCGGCATCCTTTCGCTGCTGCTGGTTTACCCCATCCGCGAGCGCGAAGAGAATAAATGGCTCAAAACCTATGCGCGTTACTTTTATTTTTTGCTCATCCCTCTGCTGGGCTTGTTGTTCGCTGCGGCCGGGACACGCATCTTCAGGTATGGCATAACCGAAATGCGCTATTTTTTGATAACGCTTGCTATTTGGCTGCTGTTTATTACGCTTTACTTCCTCATCGCCAAAAAGCAAAGCATTAAAATTATACCCATATCTCTATCCCTGCTGATATTGCTATCGGCCTACGGCCCGCAAAGCGCGTTTACGGTGGCTATGCATTCGCAGCAAAGGGTGTTGACAGGCTTATTTATAAAATATAAGGCACTTGATAAAGATATGCTGATGCCGATAGACAGCAATAAAATAAAAACCGAAGATGCAACACGGGCGGTTTCTACCATAGATTACCTCATCGACAAACACGGGCTGTCGTCCCTGCAGCCTTTTTTCAAGGAAAATTTAGGTAAAATACACGATTCGCTGGCCGTTGGTAAAACCCCAGGTAACATTACATTTGACGTTTCTGACTGGGAGTTGCGTTGGCGACAACTCGATTGGGCAAAAAAGCAACTCGGGCTGCATAAGTTCTCGCAATACGACGATTATGCAACTGTAGACACCGTTGCAGAGCAATCAAAAACCTATAAATTCCAAATCAGGAATATGGTAGTACTTGATGTAAAAGGGTATGATTTTATTATAGCGGAAAATATGAACTACGAGGACACCGCAACCTACACCATCAATACGCATAGTTTCAAACAAATAGTTAACAACAACGTCTATGCGCTGCAAATTGATGGGCAAACTGCATACTTTGACGTGTTGAAACACTTAAAACAGCTTGTGACGGATAAACCGGGCAAGGCTAACGATAGAGAGCGCATACTACCCGATAGCATGCTTGCGCTTACACAAAGCATAAAAGGCTACACCATAACTTTTAAGATTAAACAGGCAAGCTTTGGTACGGATGGCGGTGACTATTCCATCAGATCGATTGATGCCGATTACCTGGTAAAAAAGGATTAAAGCAATAAGCCGGAGGCCTTTAATAGCAGTGCGGGGTTGGGGATGTTCTGCAGCAGCAGCTCTTTTTCTGAGTACTTACCCACACCCGGATAATCGCCTTTGGCATCGGCTATATCCAGCATCAACTGAAAGTGGAGGTGCGGTGGCCAATGCCCGTTTTCGGTAGCATCACCCAGCGTGGCAATATGTTGGTTAGCCTCAATGTGTCGCCCCACTGCTAATCCCGCAAGGCTTGTCCGGCTCAGATGCCCGTACAGGCTATAGAGGTTAAAGCCATCCAAATTATGTTGCAGAATGATGGTTGGCCCATAATCGCCAAAGTTGTCGTTGTCCTGAAAGCTGTGGATAATGCCAGCCAGCGGCGCGTAAACCGGTGTGCCGGCATCGCCCCAAATATCAACGCCTAAGTGGAGACGGCGGGGTTCGTCCGCAGTATCGAAATGGGCACTGCGGGCATAAATGGTACGGTGCTCCATATAACCGCCAATGGCGTAACGGCAATTGTTTTGGGCAAGTTTTTGATTGATATAATTGCTGAAGGCTTCGGTATCGGCAACCATATCCGGGCCAAGTTCGGTATTGGCAGAGGTGAGATCGAGCGCGAATAGTTTATCTTTAGCTGCATCAAAATCCACAACTTTGCCAATGGTGCCTGTATAGGTTGCCAGGCATGCCGCTAATTTTTCTGTAGCACCCATGGGTTTAACTTTCTTCGGTGGTATCGGGCTGGCGCTCTTCCTTGCTTATCTTATCAAATATCTTATCCATGCGCTCTACGTATTCGCTGGTATCGTCAACAAAAAACTCCAGTTGGGGTACTACCCTAACCTGGTCCTTTATGCGGGCGCCAAGCTTATACCGAATCTCTGATGCATGCAGTTTTATGGTAGCCAGTGCGTGCTGGTTATCGGTACCATTAAAAAAACTCAAGAATATGCGCGCGATGGCCAAATCGGGCGTTACGCGTACTTTGGTAATAGTTACTAAAGTATTAGGCAGGTAGTTCATGCCTTCGCGTTGAAATATGGCGGCCAGGTCCTGTTGAATTACCCCGGCAAATTTTTGCTGACGTTTTGATTCCATGATGATTAATAACGCCCGGTAGGCAAATGAGTTTAAATTATTATGTATTGCAAGGCAAAAAGATAAAGCTAATGATTTTGGCCGCTGATTTTACTGATTTTTTTGTTTTTTGATTTCACTGATTACTTTTTGATTCTACCGATTTCTTTGCCAATCTTAAAATATTAGCCGCAAAACGAACCAGTCACCATTCTCAATCCGCCACTCGCTACAGGTCCTGCTTAATATCATCCAGCCTCCGCACGCTCAACCTCGAACTGATGCCGGAGGCGATAACCGCTATTACCGCAACCGTAACAAACACCAATATAAAGTCGCTGCCTTTAAAGGCAACAGGGTACGCATCCAATACCGACATCTTTGCGCCCATCTTTACAAAGTTAAATTCGAGCTGAAGTAGGCATACTATTGTACCGATAATAACACCCGTTACGCACCCTATGGCGGATATCATCATCCCCTCGAAAAAGAAGATACCCTGTATAAGCCGCTTGCCTGCGCCAAGGCTGGTTAAAATGGCAATATCCTTGCGTTTATCCATTACCAGCATAGTGAGCGAACCAATAATGTTGAATATGGCAATAATGAGCACAAACACCAAAATCATAAATATCGACCAGCGCTCGTAATTGATGGTTTTGTACAACTCGGTGTTTTGCTCTTTGCGGTTTTTTACTACATAGTTACCGCCTATTTTTTCCTGTACCTCTTCCTCCGCATTATCTATATCGGTGCCTTTTTTAAAGTTTATTTCTATCGACGATACATTTTTTGGTTCATCCAGCAATCCACGGGTAAATTCTATCGGCGTAACCATTTCATCGTCGAATTCCTGCTGTATGCCAAAAACGCCCGAGGGGGTGATGGTGCGGAAGATAAAATCGTTCATCGGGTTGGTAGCACTTCCGGAAGTACGGCGCGGCGAGTACACCTGCAATGGCGTAAACTGGTCCTTTAAACTTACGCCGAGGCTGTTTTGGATGGTGGTGCCAATTACCGCAAACTGAAACCCGCTATCCTTTAGGGTAAAAGATCCGTATTGGATAATGCTATCCAGCTCCGCCTTCTTCAAAAAATCGTCGCTAACGCCTTTTATGGTGGCTATGAAAGGTTTCTCGCCATATTTTATCAGTACTTTCTCCTGCAAAACGTAAGTGTAAGAGAATATGCGCCCGTCTTTACTCAGGTGCTTTAAATAGGGGGTATTGGGGTCGAAGGTTTTGCCCAGGCGGGGCTCTATTTTAAGTTCGGGGGTGAAATCGCTGTAGAGCGAAAGGATCACCTTTTCGAAACCATTAAACACCGAAAGGATAATGATGAGCGCGGCACTGCCCACCAGTACACCCAGCATAGATATGCCCGAAATGATATTGATGGCATGCGTCTGTTTTTTACTGAACAGGTACCTTTTGGCTATGTAAATAGAGGTGTTCAATTTTACAGGTAGGGGTTATATTGTTTTTCGTGGCCGATGGTGGTTTCGGGGCCATGCCCAGGGTATACTGTACAATCATCGGGCAGGGCAAAAAGTTTTTCTTCAATGCCTTTTACCAGGGTACCGTAATCGCCGCCCGGCAGGTCGGTGCGGCCAATGCTATTGCGGAACAGCACATCGCCACCGATAAGGATGTTGGCATCCTTATCATAAAAACACAAATGGGCGGGCGAATGGCCGGGGGCAAATATCAGCTGCAACGTAGTATTGCCAAAGGCGATGGTGCCTTCTTCCGGCAAAAACTCATCCGGCAATGGCGATGCATCGTACCTGAAACCCATAGCGGGAGCATAAGCTACAACAGCCGCTAACGTTTCCGACTCGCCTTTATGGAACTTTGGCTTCAGCCCATACTGGTCAAACACAAAACGGTTGCCCAGCACATGGTCTACATGGCAATGGGTGTTCAATAGCAAAACCGGTTTAAGCCCGTTTTCTTTTATAAAACTTACCACAATATTTTGCTCGGCAGCAGTGTACATGCCCGGGTCGATGATTACGCAGTCCTTACTATCGTCGAATAAAATATAGGTGTTTTCCTGGTAAGGGTTATTTACAAAGGATTGAACGTTTGCCATGCCGCAAAGCTAAGGATTTTTTGGAGGGCGGCTGTATACCCTTTGCCAGGGGAGACGAAAAATACATTTCGTTCTTCACCGTAGAGACACACTATTTTGTGTCTCCCGCAGGACAGGCGGCTTTGCAATGCCGGATCACATTGGTGCTATGCAGGTGGGAGACGCAAAATGTTGCGTCTCTACGGCTTCCACTTAAACGTTTTTATCATCACATCCACATCTTTCTTTAAAAAATTCAAAACGGGCTGTATCGAATCGAGGCGTGGCTCCGAATTAAAATATAATGCCCCGCGCAGGTAATGTTTGGTGCTGTCTGTAAGGAAAAACTGTGCCGAGGAAGCGGCATTGCCATCTATGGTATAATAAACGCCATACACCTTTTTTTCGGGGTAGGCAATAATGCCTTCATCTATGGATGTTGCCTTTACGGTATGCTTAAAACTCAGTTTGTGCGCATCCTCCACCAGTTCGTCAAACTCTTTTTTGGAGGTTACCGGCTGATAACTTAAATGCAGCGTGGCGTTAAACTGGCCGAACTGGATGTTTTGCCAGCAGGGCTTAGCTTCGCGCGATCTATCCTGCTCTATCCTGCCGTATTTGGGGTAGTCAAAAGTAAAGGGGCAGCCTTCGGTGTAGGCCTGGTATTCCTTTTTTGGATATACAATGCGGAAATACCCCCGCGGTTTGGGCGAATAATCGGGTGTGCCGCCGCATGCAGCAATAAGTAGTACAAGTATAAAAAGGGCAAAGTATTTCAAGGCGGTTAATCGTTTGTGTTCCAAATTTCCCAGGCTTTTTCTGCCTGCAGTACCAGCATTTCGTAACCATTTTTGGTGGTTGCCCGGTGCTCATCGCCTTTTTTCAAAAACAGGGTAAGCGGCGGGTTGTACACCAAATCAAACAACAGGTGGTCGCTGGAGATGGCTTCATAAGGTATGGGCGGGCATTCGTCCACATTTGGGTAAGTGCCAATGGGCGTTGTGTTAATAATGAGTTTGTACTCCTTAATATGCTTCTCCGTCAGGTCCTGAAAAAGGATATTGCCATTGCCGGGTTTGCGGGTAACGCATACATGGTCAATCCCCTTGTTTTCCAGTACACATTTTACGGCTTTGGCAGCGCCGCCATCGCCCAATATCAAGGCCTTATCGTGGTGGCGGGTAAGCAGGGGGCTCAACGAGCCCTCAAACCCATGGATATCGGTATTATACCCCTCCAGCCTAAAATCATGCCCCTTTATACCCAACTCACCCGAGAATGCGGCAGATACCGGGCTTTCGGATATCACTTTGATACAGTTTACAGCGCCTGCATTTTTGGCATCGTGTTCTATCCAATCCAGGTGTTGCATTACATTCACCTTGTGGGGGATGGTGACATTTAAGCCGCAAAGGTTGGGGTTGGCGTGCAGCAGTGCAGGCAAACCCGCAATGTCTTCTAATGGGTATAAATCGTAAGCAGCATCCTTTATATGCTCCGCAATAAATTTTTCTGTAAAATATTTTTTAGAGAAGGAGTGCGAAAGCGGATAGCCGATAAGCCCATAATTTTTCATCTTCTGCGGTAATAAAATTAGGATATGTTGATAACGGTAATATTACCAACAAAGGATGAGGATTTATAATTTTATTATCAACCGCTATTGGTGTGCCTGCAGTAGCGCCAGGTAAAGCCGCTCTATCTCGATTGGTTTGCGTAAAAAGCCGTTAAAATAGTTTTTATAATCTTCGTTGCTTTCGGCAGTAATATCGGCCGTGAGGGCAAAAACGGGGGTCCCTTTGTTAGGGTTGCCATTCAGCCGTATTTGTTCGGCAGCATCAAAGCCGTTCATTTCGGGCATGTGGATATCCATCAGTATAAAATCGAAGGTTTTCAGCTGCGCTTTCTCCACCGCTTCCATGCCGTTTACCGCATGTTCGGATATAATACCCCAGTTGGCCAATAGCTTACGCGCCACCATAGCGTTTATCATATTGTCCTCGGCCAATAAAACGGTTTTGCCTTTAAGCCCCTCGGCCGTCATAGGTATGGCCCGGCCGGGGATACGGGCCTGTTGTAATTTTAAGTCGAATGCGAACTCCGAACCAACGCCTATTTTGCTTTTCACATTAACCTTGCTACCATAAAGCCCGGTTAGTTTTTTTACAATGGCAAGCCCCAGCCCCGAGCCGCCCTGCTTGCGCGTGGTGATGGCTTTTGGCTGCGAAAATGTTTCAAATATCTCTTCAAAATGCTCTTCGTGTATGCCGGTGCCGGTATCGGTTACGGCAAAGCGCAGCAAATCAACATCTTCATCGGTACCTAACTTTTGTATATGGAGCGTTACGGTGCCGGTATCGGTGTATTTTACAGCGTTGCTGATAAGGTTCCCCAATATCTGCGATAACTTAGTTTCGTCCAGGTGGTAGCCCTCCGCAATCCCGGCATCAAGCTCCAGCGACAATTCTATCCCCTTTTTATGGGCCAGGCTGTTATAGGTTTTTATTACGCGGCCCAGCAGCTCGTTAAGGGCGCATGGGCGGTTCTCTATCTCCACCTTGCCCGAATCGAGCTTGGTAAAATCCAGTATATCGTTTATTACCAGCAGCAGGTTGTTTGATGCCGATTTAAGCGACTCCATCAACTCCTCGTCGTAAGCCGATTTTGTGGTGATCAGGGAGGTGATGGTAGTAACGGCGTTCAATGGCGTACGTATCTCATGGCTCATGGTAGATAAAAACTCCTGCTTCATCCGGGCAGATTGCTCGGCACGCTTTTGCTTTTCCTCAATGGCCTCCCGCTCCTTTTGCAGCTTCGCCTCTTTTTCCATCGATTCCATCTTGGTAATCAGTTCGTAGTTCTCTATCACCTTTAGAGTTTGCGTGTTTATCACCGCCTCCTTTTGGTGCAGGTAAAGCTCCAGGTACTCTAAGGATTTAACGGTGTCGTTCTCCATTTTGCTTACCTGGTACAGCAGGTAATTGCACTTAAAGCGTATAATAGCAATGGTATAGCGGTTGCTAAAATCGAGGCATTTTTGCAGGATGGCTTTGGCTTTGTCTATCCGGCCCATGGCAATGTACAACTCGCCCATTTTTTGGTAGGCCATACCCAGGCCCAGCTTTTCGCCGGCGTTAATGTGTATCTCTATGGCGTTCTTAAAATCATTTTCGGCTTCTTGCAGGCGGCCGGTAAAAGCGTACACCTTACCGCGGCCGTAAAGCGCAAAAGCCAGCCCGCGGATATCGCCGGTTTTTGATTTTATGGCGATTGAATCCTGTATCACGCGCAAGGCTTTTTCTACCTTGCCCTGTTTAAGGTAAATGCCCGATAGCGGGTTGTACGCGTTGGATACCAGGTTAAGGTCCTTTACCCGGCGGGCCGCCTCTATAGCCGCTTCGTAAGAACGTACAGCGTTTTTTGGGTCGCCAAAGTACTCGTAAATGGTCCCCAACGATTTTAGGGTACGCGCCTGGTTGTGGTGGTCTTCGTACTTGCGGTATATCTTCAGGCAATCAAACAGGCAAATTAAACCCAAATGGTAATTGTCGGTTTTGTAGTAAACGCCGGCTATACTGTATTTGGCATCGGCTATGCCCTTGTCGTCATGCAGGTCCTCAAAAAAGCGGATGGCTTCCTTAGCCATGTTTAGCGAACGTTTATAGCTGCCCTGTATCATGTAAAACAGCGATAGCTGGTTAAGGCTTTTGCCTATAAGGGCTTTTTCGTGGTGTCTGCGGCTTAGCAGCAGGGCCTCGTTGGCAAGTTTTATGCTGTATTTTAGGTTATGCACACGGTTAGTGTACGCATCATCCAGCAATTGGTTGATGGTAGCAAATACCGTAATGCCTGTAGCCTCCATGCGCTTGTTATATATAAATACTAATGTACTAAATATTAATTCCCCAAAAAATATCCCGGTATAAACAGCACTGCTTTAATAAGTTGTAGCGGAAAGCAGGGATGATAAAAGTTATATCATCCTGCTAAGGGGCAATATAGCCTTTTGAATTGCTTTAGATGAATTTGTTATTTTATGGCTTCAAATTTTACTACCAGTTCCCAGCGCTTTTTGTTTTCTACCAGCTTAAACATCGGGTCGGCACTGTCGTTAAATTCGCAGCGGCGGATGTTGGTAAAGCCGGCATCGCGCAGCTCTTTCTCAGTCGATTCCCAATCCCAAAGCCAAAGGTGCTCCAGGTAACCAAACAAGTGCTTGGTTACGGCCATAAAATTGCGTGGCCGTACTTCTACGCCCATCATCATTCGTTTTATCAGGGTTATAGATGCTTCAGGGTCTTTTTTTACGTCTTTATCATTGATGTAATCGCGAACCAATACTTCCAGGTCGGGCATAATGATGCGGAAGATACCGCCCGGTTTCAGCATTTTATAGGTGTTGCGCAAAGCGATACGGAAATGCTCCAGCGACATATGCTCCAGCACGTGCGAGCAATACGCGCCATCAACTGTACCATCTTTGATGCCCGGCAGCCCCTCGGTAATATCACCGAATTGAACGTTCTTATCAAACCTTTGCCCGAGGCTGCTTTTTAATATCGCGCCTAAAATTGGCGTTTTCTGGATCCTTAACGTTGGCGAAACATCAAAATTCTTCCACTCGGGCGGGGCAGCCTGGCCGCAGCCATAATGCACGTATATTTTTTCTTCGATTGGCATTTTTAAGATTAAACTATCCGGTTTTCCGTTATAAATAAAAGCGGTGTAAATTACCGTTTTAAAGATAAGCGATTTTAATATTTAATGCCGAAGTTTTAAACCATATTGAGGGCAATACACGTATAAGTTGTTAATAATATCATTAGTTTAGCAAAAAACAAATACCGGCATGCTATCCAACCGTAATATACTGTGCATAAGCGGCACCGAATGGCATGGCAACTACATAAAAGCGGTGGTTGAGCTGATGAAAGTTTTATCGGCAGGCAACAAAGTTTTGTTTGTAGAGAACGCCTACACCTACAAGGATGCCATTGCGGGTGTAAAAGACAAAAACAAAGTAGATTATGTACAGGCCCTGGGGCTAAAAAGCCGCATCAGCCAAATACACCCCGAGCATGGCGGCACGGTGCATATCCTCACCCCACCGCTGGCATTCCCTGTAAGTTTTTTACCGCCGGGCAAGGTTCACCAGGCTATGTTAAATTACAATGGCTGGCAGCTGCGCCGTAGCATACGCAAGGCCTTAAAGCAGCTTGATATGAACCACGAGCTTATCAACTTTGTATCGTTTAACCCGGGCATGGGCCTGCAAACGGGGCGCAGGTTTAACGAGAAAACACTCATTTACCATTGTTACGACGAAATTAAAGGCGCAGGCCTCTGGCTGAGTAAACACGGCATAAAGCTGGAGCAAATGTTCATGAAAATGGTGGATGCGGTTATCGTAACCTCAAAAGGCTTATACACCAGTAAATGTGCAGAAACCAAACGCTGTTATATAGTACACAATGCCGTTAAGGCCTCGCTTTTTCGCCAGGGTTTTAACCCCGTTGTTAGCCCCGATAAAAAGATAATTGGCTACGTAGGCAGTGTGGACGACAGGTTGGATTACGACATACTTCAATACCTGTTTACGCAAATGCCCGATGCTACTTTCACCTTTGTTGGCCGGATAATGAGCGAGCGGGGCGAGGCTATCCTTAAAAAATACAACAACGTAAAGCTGGAAGGTGCCAAAACACCAGAACTGCTGCCCGCTTACTCCAAAGACTTCTCTGTGGGGATAATTCCTTTTATAAAGGATGATTTTACGCGGGGCATTTACCCCATGAAGATAAACGAGTACCTGGCCGCCGGCTTGCCCGTGGTAAGTACCGATTTTAGCGACTTGTCGGATTTTGAGGAGATCATCAAGATATCGGATAACAAAGAGGGTTTCCTGAAATATATTTTGGAAGAAATAAACACAGATACTACCGCCAAGCGCGAAAGCCGGCTGGCCATGGCCGAAGGCAACACTTGGGGCAAACGCGCCGACGAACTTTCTGAGGTGATAGAAAAGGTGGAGAAAGAACTGTATCCCGCCAAACCCTGAGCCCCCTAATGCCCGAAGTATTAAAGCGGTACCTTAGCCACAACGCCAGCATCGGCGATACGGAGCTTGATATCATTGCCGGCCATTTTAAACCGCTAAAGGCCAAACGCGGTACCCTTTTATGCAGCCAGGGCGAAATTTGCAACAAGCTTTACTTTATTAACAAAGGCAGCCTTCGGGTTTATTACCTGTCAGAGCAGGGGCAGGAGCGTACGCGGTTTTTTGCCTTTGAGGGGATGGTGGCAACTTCGCTTGCGGGTTTTGTATCGGCCGAACCCTCGTTCGAGTTTGTGGAGGTATTGGAGGCTGCCGAACTGCTGGCCATTACCCGTGCCGATTTTTTTAAACTAACGGAGGAGTTTACATCCTTTAAGGATTTTTATTGCCGCCTGCTGGAATCGGCCTACATCCACAACAACCACCGGCTGGAAAGTACCGTAATGCTTACGGCGATAGAACGGTACCGGCAACTGCTGGCTCAAAACCCGCGGGTTGTACAGCGCCTGCCAAATAAGATCGTTGCCTCATACCTCGATATCAGCCCCGAAACCTTAAGCCGCCTAAAATCCGTATGATTTTATTGACCTGCATCAATGCGCAGCAAGTTGCGCCGGGCTATCCTTGTTAAAAATTATTTAACCATGAATTTCGACCCGGAAAACAAAGTAGTAAAATTATGCGCCCAAGGCATGCAGGCAGAGGCTGAAGGTAAAATTGAAGAAGCAAACGCCCGCTTTAAGCAAGCCTGGGAGGCTGCCACAGATGATTTTGAGCGCTTCACCGCAGCCCACTATTGCGCCCGCAACCAACCCGACCCATTAGTAAACCTGCAGTGGAATTTGGATGCGCTGAAATATGCCGATGCCGTTAATGAGGAGTCGCTGAAAGGGCACTACCCCTCGCTGTACCTCAACATCGCCAAATCGTACGAAACGCTGGCAGACCTCGCCACCGCCGCCGCCTATTACCAGTTGGCTGCCGACAACGCCATACACTTGCCTGAAGGCGGCTACGGCAATATGCTAAAAGCCGGCATAGCTGATGGCTTAAAACGCACCGGGATAAGGCCCTTCAGCAATTCGGTTTTGGATGAACTGATAAACGCCTGGTGCGAGCGAAAAGACCTGCGCCCGTTATCGCTGGTGCTACCTGCCTACCTGCAATGCATGGGTACGGAAGGCGATATCAATAAACTTATAACTGCCCTGAGCTATTTAAGTGCAACGAGATGCCTTGGCGCGGAAGAGCAGGGGAAGGTGGAGGGGGTGATAACAGAGCTCGCGGGTTGATTGCCGCCTGTCCTACCCCCAACGTCATTGCGAGGTACGAAGCAATCTCCCGATAAGCAGAGCGGCTTGCAAAGCGGAACGTCCTGCGTAGAGATTGCTTCGTACCTCGCAATGACGACGATGTAAACTCGGTGAAATCATTGCAAAAAGATCGGTGTAATCGGGGAGTTAAAATCGGTGTAATCCCAACCTACAGATACGTTACCCCGTCAAATATCGACCGTGTATAATAAATTGGCTTAAAAGCTTCTTCATCTACAAACTCGCAGGCGGCGCGGATATTGGTACAGAAAACGTCACCGAAAATACTGGCAATGGCGGCATCGGCGGCATCGCGGCCGGTCGCTATTTTAACCAGCCCGTTTAGCGGTATCAGCCTTGTAGCATCAAAAAGCACCCAATCGCCACCCAAATAGGCTTCAAAACAGGCATGGAAATCGGGCGGGTTTAGCTGATAAGCATAACCGGTAAAATAACGGGCGGGTATGGTCAAGGCGCGGCAAAGGGCTATCCCCAGGTGCGCAAAATCGCGGCAAACACCGGCTTGCTGGGTAACGGTATCGTAAGCAGATGTTTCTGAATTGGTGAAACCGCTCAGGTACTCCACGTTTTTATATATCCAGTCGGTAATGGCAAACACCTGCTCAAACGAGGTGCTTATTTTTCCGAAGGTGTTATTGGCCAAACGGTACAGCTTGTCCGACTGGCAATACCTGCTTGGGTTAAGGTACGGCAATACCGATGCATCAAACTTGGCAACGGGTATCTCCTCCACGTTAGAGTGGTCTTTCACCTCGTAGTAATTATCTACAATAGCCTCATACTTTATATTGATGAGCCCGGTTTCCGGGATATCCAGCCGGGCAAAACGGTTCTCGCCGTTCATGGCGTTCAGTTCTTCAATTTTTATGTAAGGGGAGATCAGCAGCGTCTCGTTCAGTACGGTTTGGTGTGCTGTACGTAGTGCGTGTATGTTTAGTATTAAGGTGCTCGGCGCCTTCACTTCATATTCCAACTCCGCCGATACTTTAAATTTCATTGTGCTATTTTGGTAATTTTTTAAACGCTTTGTCCATCCATTCGCCCGGTATATTTATCAGGGCATTTTTTAATTCTTCGTCCCACTGGGCAGATATATCCGCCATATCGCGCTGCGTATAACGCTGCTCTACCAGTTCAAATGTGCCCCTTTTATACAGCGCCACATCTATAGGGAAGTCTACATTATTACTGCTTACCCGCGTGCTGTCAAAAGAGAGGAAACCGGCCTTTAAAGCCAGTTTCATGTCTGAATCTTCATTCAATATACGGTTAAGTATGGCCTTGCCATGCCCCGAGTTGCCTATCACTACAAACGGTGCGCCAAGCCCAAGTTCCACCCAGTTCCCCTCGGGGTAAAGCAAAAATAATTTGTGTTCGTCGTCGTCGCGTAGCTGCCCGCCAATTATAGTGTGCAAGTCAAACTTAAAGCCATTCTTCTCCAATGTTTCACGGTCCTCATCAGCAACACGCCGCACTTGCTGCCCGAAGGCGTTTACAGCCTGGTAAAGTTTGCTAAATTCTTCGGTCTCCAGCAGCTCATCAAAATAAACAAGGGCCTTATCCCTTACGCTGCGCAGCCCGCTGGTCATCACAAACAACGAGTAATGCTCTTTTTGAATAATGGTGATCTTCTTCTTAACTGTCGTATCTGTACCGGTGGTGATACGGGTATCGGCTATAGCTACTAATCCTTCTTTAACCTTAATTCCTAAGCAGTAAGTCATCCTAAAAAAATATATTTATAATCCCGTTTATTGCTGCTGCTGTTGTTGCTGCTGCTGAATTATTTCCA
Organism: uncultured Mucilaginibacter sp.; assembly: GCF_946481715.1. The sequence continues at coordinate 21,139 of NZ_CAMLOV010000034.1, forward strand.
TATACCTTTCGTAACTGTTGCGCGATGCAGTTTTTGGTTCGGCTACCGGAAATGTTGAAACGGTAAATATATCTTTTTCTTGCGGTAAATAGGTCTCATCCTGGTAACCTACCGAAACCGATACCTCCAGTATATGCCTTGCCGAGCCTTTGTAAACGCCCTTAACCGGCGAGCAATCGCTAAAATTGCGGCCTACGGCCAGGCGTACGTGCATTTCGTTGGCTACGCAGTTATTGGTAGGGTCTAAACCCAGCCATCCATATCCGGGCAGGTAAGCTTCTGCCCAGGCGTGGGTTGCGCCTTCTCCGCGCATGCCATCGCGGTTGGGGCAAATGTAACCGCTTACATAGCGGGCAGGTATGCCTACCAGGCGCAGCATCACCATTAGTATGTGGGCAAAATCCTGGCAAACGCCGGCTTTAAGCGCCCATATCTCGTCCAGCGTAGTTTCTACAGTGGTTACGCCTTTTATGTATTCAAAATTTTTGTAAACGTATTCGGTAAATTTTAAGGCTGCACGGTATGGGGTATCGTTGGTTTGGCGCTCGCCCTCTACAATCGGGAACAGTTCGCTCAGCCCTTCAAAATATTCCTGTTTTAAGAAATCTATGTATGGTACAATGTATTTAATGCTGTATAATTCATCCCATTGTGCTATCGAATCCACCTCATCGGTTGGCAAAGGCCGCGGGTGCGTGTTTACCAATACCTGCGAATTGATCACCAGTATATTATGCGGTTCGGTATAGGTAAAGCTGCCTACCTCGTTGCCATAATAATCTACATAAGTATCTATTTGCGGGTGCCCGGTAATATTAAGGTCGTGGTTTAAAACATCCTGGTAGATATCTACAATAGGGAATAGGATGATCTTATTGGCACTGTCTCTAACCAGGTTATCATACGAATATTTGGTAATGTGCTGTATCTTAAATTCGGGCATGGCTTATCAATGTTTTAATTTGACGATTTGGAAATTTGAAAATGGAGCACCGGAATACGTGCATTTTCAAACCTTCAAATTATCTCATTTTTGAATTCAATTAGTTAGGAGTTTGCAAAGTAGTATTCGTTTAGCGAATTACCAATTTTATACAGGTCATCTTTTATTAATGTTAAAAATTGGTGCAAACCCTGGTTGGTAATGCTTTTTACCGAACTGTATTTGATATTGCTTTGCAGCCGGCCTACCTGGAAGGATATCTCGCGGTAATCATTCACATTGCTGTTGTTCTTCAGCCTGTCGAAATACCGCTGGATGTTGTTTACCGAATAAATAACCGAGCGCGGAAAATCATTGTTTAATATGATTTGCTCTATCACGTTCTGCGCCTCCAGCCCGTCGCGGTAGGTTTTAAGGTACAGCTCGTATCCGCCTATAGATAAAAGCAAGTGTTTCCAGTAAGTAATATCGGTTAATAAAGTTGGGTTGCTGTTGGTTGGCTTGTATTTTATATCGAGGATATCAATCGACTGGATGGCCCGCTCCAAATACTTGCCAATATTCATAAAGCTGCGCCCCTGCCCGCGCTCCATAGTTATCTCCGCGGTGCCGTAGTATAGCATTACCTGTTTAATTATAACATCCAGCACCGTTATCGGGTCTTCCCGTTGCAGGCGGATGTCCAGCTTAGGATCTTTTACAGTGTGGTAGTACTCATTAAGGCATTGCCATAAATCCTTGGGGATATGCTCCTGTACGCTGCGGGCGTTTTCGCGGGCGAAGGTGATGATGTTAAGGATGGAATTTTGGTTGCTTTTATCAGTAACCATATAGCGCAAAACAGCACGGCTATCGTTGCCCAGCTTTTCTTCCAGTTCTTCGTCCAGCCCCGAAAAAATACGGATAACCGGCGCCCAGGTAAACCCTTCGGTAGAATCCTGCGAGGAATTATAGTTTATTTTCAGCATCCTCAGGATACCATCGCTCCGTTCTATATAACGGCTTAACCAATAAAAACTTGCTGCTACCCTGCTTAACATAATTTCTCTATTTCGGATTTCGAATGTTCGATTTCGGATTTATTTTTAATGTCGATTTTTTTATTTCTAATATTTGATAGTTCGAATAACATCTCTTTTTCCTGATTGTAGCGTATGTTTCTTTCTTGGTTCTTGATTCTCACAGTCTTGCTTCTATCCCCCGCCTCACGGTGTTGGCGGGCTCAATACCCATGTGTCCTTACTGCCGCCACCCTGCGAGCTGTTTACTACCAGCGAGCCCTCGGTTAGGGCCACGCGGGTTAGGCCGCCCGGCACAATCTCTATCCCATCCGGGCCGCAAAGGGCGTAAGGCCGCAGGTCTATACGCCTTGGCTGTAATAGGCCGCCTATATAGCACGGGGCTGCCGAGAGGCTTATGGTTGGCTGCGCAATAAAGTTGCGCGGGTCCTTCATTATCTCCAGCTTATACTCTTCAATTTCCTCTTCGGTTGATGCATGGCCCATTAGCATACCATAGCCACCGCTGCCATTGGTTTTCTTCACCACCATATTATTGATGTTTTTAAAAACATGCTCCCGTTCGTCGGCATTGCTGAGGCGGTGGGTGGGTACGTTCTTTAAAATAGGCTCCTGGTTAAGGTAATACCTTATCATATCGGGCACATAAATATAGGTGGCCTTATCATCGGCCACGCCGTTGCCTATTGCATTTACAATGGCTACGTTGCCTTTGCGGTAAGCGCCCATCAGCCCGGCCACGCCCAATACGCTGTTGGGGTTAAATACCAGGGGATCTAAAAACTCATCATCCACCCGGCGGTATATTACATCTATCTGCTGCAGCCCGGTAGTGGTTTTCATGTACACCTTGTGGTTGTTCACTACAAGGTCGCGCCCTTCTACCAGTTCCACGCCCATTAAGCGGGCAAGGGTGGTATGCTCAAAATAAGCCGAATTGTATATACCCGGACTAAGCAAAACGATAGTAGGGCTGCTTATTTGCCTTGGCGATAGCGAAAGCAGGTTTTTATAAAGGATGGACGGGTACTCGGTAACGCTGCGTACGTTGCAGTTTGGCAACAAGTCCGGAAACAGGCGCTTGGTTATCTCGCGGTTTTCCAGCATGTAGCTTACGCCCGATGGTGTGCGCAGGTTATCTTCCAGCACGTAAAAAGTACCATCGTGGTCGCGTATCAAATCTATGCCGGCAATATGTACATAAACATCATAAGGCACATCCAGCTGGTACATCTCTCGCAGGAAATGCGGGCAGGAGTAAATGATATCTATAGGTACTATACCGTCCTTAATGATGAACTGGTTATGGTAAATATCTTTAAGGAATAAATTGAGGGCGGTAAGGCGCTGTTTGATGCCACGCTCCACAAACTCCCATTCGTCGGCCGTGATGATGCGGGGGATAATATCGAAAGGGAAAATTTTCTCGATGCCCTCGCCGCTATTGTAAACGGTAAAGGTGATGCCCTGGGTCATGAACAGCCTTTTAGCCAACTCCTCTTTTTTATTGAGGTCGTCGGGCGATTCTTTCCCTAAATATTCTATCACTTTCTGATAATGGCTGCGAACGATGCTGTTTTCGTTGTACATTTCGTCCCATACGCCATTTATTAGATTGTATTTGTCAAAATGCTGCGCTTCGTACATAAAAACTCCCTCTTGTTGCCTAAAATGCCACCGAAATGGACTATAAGATTGTAAGTATAATCAATAAACGCATTAAAGCAGTATATTTTTTGGTAAATTATGAAAAAAATAAGGTAATTAATACAAGTTTAATATTTTATTCATAGAAAACATCTAAATCGCGGCGGTTTTGCGCGCCATTAAAACGGCTTGCTTTAAAATTTAAAAGTTTTGCCCTTGCCTGTCGAAAATTATAATTGGTTGCCGGCCGCTAAGCCCTTTGCATTGATAGTATGAGAACACGCCGGGGCGGCAATAGTTTCCTGACCCGGCAGAAACAAAACGCCAATAAAGATTCGGAAACGGAGAGCTATTTTAATTAGGCCAACAACAAACATCGGCGCCGGTTATTGGCCGAAACAGGCCGGTGTTCGAAAAGTTATTTTTGCGAAAAATGAAGGGCCTTACGTCCGTCCCGATTTGTGTTGCAACAATAAAAAACCCCGGTAGAAAAGAACAAATTATATACAAACGAAACGGAGGCTAAAAAGCCCCAGTTTTTCAAAGAAAAACACCGAAAAATCAAAGATTTTTGAGGGAAAACACCGATGTTTTCCCTCAAAAGCGCTTGCTTTTTGAATTCCGGCCTTAAATTTCGCTCAAATATTTGTGCACAAAACTGATGGCCATAGAACCCTCGCCCACCGCCGAGGCCACCCGGTTCATGGCACCTGCGCGTACATCGCCAGCCGCAAATATGCCGGGGATGCTGGTCTCTAACAGGTACGGGTCACGTTTCGATTTCCACATTTTTTCAAAATCCTGGCAACTATTCAGGTCGCGGCCGGTCTCTACAAACCCGCGGTCGTTCTTAATAACGTTTTTGCCCAGCCACTCGGTAAAGGGTTTGGCGCCTATAAAAATATATAACGCGTCGGCATCTACAGTTGTATTTTCCTTATTATCAAGGTTTTGTATGACGAGTTGTTGCAGGCGGTTCTCTCCTTTGGCCTCTACAATTTCGCTACAGGGCATCAAAGTGATGTTGCTTACGCCGCCAATTTGGTCGATAAGGTATGACGACATGGTGGCGGCGAGGCTCTCCTTCCGAATCAAAATATAAACGTGTTTGGCAAATTTAGACAGGTACATAGCCCCTTGCCCGGCAGAGTTACCCCCGCCTACAATGTATACATTGGCGTCTTTGCAGCTGGCAGCCTCCGTCATGGCTGCACCATAATAGATACCCGCACCAGTGAATTTTTCTATGCCAGGCGTAGTTAACTGCCTGTAATCCACCCCGGTAGTGATAACTACCGATTTGGTAAGCACCTCGGTATCATCATCCATTACTATGGTTTTGTAATTGTCCTTCAGCTTAATCTCCTTTACCGACTGTGGTGAAAGGAAATCCGTACCAAAGCGGGTAGACTGGGTGATGGCCCTACGCGTAAGGTCGGCACCGCTTAATCCCGCCGGGAAGCCAAGGTAATTCTCTATGCGTGAGCTTGTTCCCGCCTGCCCACCGGGTGCCTTGCGTTCTATCAATAAAGTCTTCAAACCCTCCGATGAACCATATACCGAAGCCGCCAAACCTGCGGGGCCTGCGCCTATAATAACCACGTCATATAGCTCATTCTTAGCCGATTGGCTTAAACCTATCTTGGTGGCTATGTCTTTAACGGTAGGTGTTTTTAGTAAGGAGCCATCAGCAAAAATAATAGCCGGCAGGTCTTTTGAGTCCAGTTTATTTAGGCCGGATAGCTTTTTGGCTTCCTCAGAGTTGGCATCCAACCATAAATAAGGAACGAGATAACCCGATAAAAACTCCTTAATATCGTGGGATTTCGGTGAAAATTGGTAGCCAATAACCTTAATGCCCTTAAAATCAGGTCGGTAATTGCCTTGCCAGTCTTCCAGCATATCGGTTATTACCGGATATAATTTTTCTTCGGGCGGGTCCCAGGGTTTGGTGAGGTAGTAATCCAGTTTTACATCGTTTATGGCTTTGATGGCTGCATCTGTATCTGCATAAGCCGTAAGCAGCACCCGCTTGGCATGGGGGAAAAACGACAGTGCTTTGCACAGGAAATCAATGCCTTCCATCTCGGGCATGCGCTGGTCTGATACAAACATCGCCACAACCTCGCCTTTGTTTTTCAGTTCCAGCAGGCTATCCAAAGCTTCTTTTACTGAGGTGGTGCTTAGTATACGGTAATCCTGGCGGTAGTGGTTTTTTAAGTCGCGCGTAATGGCCCGCAGCACCTGTGGGTCATCGTCAATAGCAAATATAATAGGTTGGTCCATGTTGTTTTTAAAGCTTGATTAATCATCATTTATAGGGAAGCAGATCACAAATTCGGTGCTTCCCGGTACCGAATGCACTTTTACAGAGCCATTGTGCTGGCGTATAATGCGGGTAACTACATCCAGCCCTAAACCGGTTCCCTTGCCCATATCCTTAGTGGTAAAAAACGGGTCGAATATCTGCGATTGCATCTCTTCGGGTATGCCCGGGCCATTGTCTTTTATGGTAACCTGTACAAACTGCCTGTCCTGCTGTGTTTTAATCTCCAGTATGCCGCCGCCGTTAACCTCCATGGCATCAATGGCGTTGTCGATAACGTTGGTCCAAACCTGGTTTAGCTCGCCGGCCATTGCTTTTACCTGCGGCAGTTTCAGGTCGAAATTTTCCACTAATTTAATATTGCCTTTCTTTAATTTATAATCCAGCATGGTAAGGGTATTGCGGATGCCGGCGTGGATATCCAGTAATTGTTTGTCGCTATCCCTATCCATGTGCGTAAAGTTTTTTACCGATGTTACCAGTTGCGATACCCGCTGCGAGGATTCTTTAATATCTGCTATCATCTTGGTGGCCAGCAGGTAATTATTCACCCAAGCCAGTACAATCTCTAACTGTTCCGAAACAGGTGTGCATGCGTTCATGTGGTCGAGGTCCTCGGGCTTAAAGTCAAAATCAACAAGGTTCTCGGCAAATTCTAGCTTTTTTATCTCATGGTCCATCAGCCAATCTGCCAGGTCATCCTCCCTGTCGGCCTTATCCATCATGCTTAAAACGGGTCTGTCTGCTTGGTTGGCGCGGGTAACAAGCAGTTCGTTAATGGCATCCACCTTCTCGGGTTTCATATTAAGGCTTACGATGGCTTTAAACAGAGCGGGCAGGTTTTGTATCTGCGCATTTAAAGAAGAAGCGCCCCTGCTAATTGCTGCTGCGGGGTTATTCAGCTCGTGCGCCAGCCCGGCGGATAGCTTACCCAACGCAAACATCTTCTCGTTTTGCTGCTGCAGCGACGTAAAATCGCGTACGCGGCTGGTCATGGTATGAACCAGGGCCTCGGTGAGTTCATAATGCAGTTGCGTTGCCTCTTTTATTTTCTCTGCCGGCACCCGGAAAATACGGCCTTTTTTGGTGCATTCGCCAAAGCCGGGCGTTTTTTTTGCCCGGGAGAATGGCAGGTAGCCTGTAATGCCCTGCTCACGGATAACGGCTATCTCGCGGAATTTCCCGTTCTGCATAACACAAATACGGATGCGGCCCTCCAGTATAACCGAGGTCATGTTTACTGGTTCGCCCACTTCAAATACGCGCTGGCCTTCTTCCATCTCTACTATTTCGCCATTATCTATAAACCATTGCAGTTGCTCATCGGGCACCTCGCTTAGTACCGGGATGGCTTTCAGTTCGTTTAATGTTATTTCGATCATGCTTCCGGTATATAAGGTCCACCCGGTACGCCCCACCCCCATTTGGGCATAGGCGCACCCTCCTGTAAAGGGTTATCGGTTAATTTTGAATTGATTACTGCAATGCGGCTGCCCCACTCGAGGTAGGCCAACAAGGCCGAGCGGAATTCCGGGTCATCGGCCAGTTGCAGTTCGTCCACGCTTTGCAGTAATAAGGCTATCCAACGCTGGCGCTGCTCCTCGCTTAGTAATTTGCCTACATGATGGGCCACCATTTTGGCGTGGCTGCCATCGTCGCCGTGCGTGTACAGTGCGGGGCCACCAAAAACCTCGGCTATAAAATGCGCTACATGTTTGGTATGCGCGGCAGACATTGTTTTAAACACGGGCTCCAGCAAATCGTCTTTTAATACTTTATCGTAAAAAACTTTGGTGAGGTTTTCTAAAGTATCGTTACCGCCCACCCATTCGTACAAGGTTGGTATGTTTTTCATAGTTTATAAAATTAGTATAAATAGCTTTTAATATCCAATGGCTAAAAATTTAAATAAACAAGCACCTTGCCGTTTGCAGGCAAATAATGCCGTTTGCCGAATAATTCATGACTGAGCATTTATATTTCTAATTTTATGCTGAATCATTATAACACATTGTTAAACAACAGCATTTATACCGCCCGTACCCCTTTAAAAAGGGTTGTAATGCATATTCTTTTTTGGATAGCGTATTATTTATACGATGGGCCAATCACCTCCAATATAGAGGCCAACCCGATGAGCCGGCTGCAAATAGCCGCCATTGAGCTGCCGGTAAAAATTCTGGCGGCATATTTTACGCTTTACCTGCTACAGCATTTTTATAACGGACAGCGGAAGCCGGCCATATTTTTTTTATACCTCATTCCTTCTATCCTGTTTTTTGGGATGGCGCAACGGTTTGTGAGTTATAAGGTAATTTACCCCATTTATTACCCCGAGGGCCTAAGCCGCGCTTTATGGTATGTGCCAAAGGTTATTATCCTCACATTCGGTGTATACTCAGTTGTAGCCATCGTTATTGTCATCCACCTGCTAAAGCAGTGGTATATGGACCAGCAGGAGCGCCAGGCGCTAAAAAATGAAAAACTGGAGGCTGAATTAAAGTACCTTAAGGCGCAAATCCACCCTCACTTTTTATTCAACACCCTTAATAACCTTTATGCGCTCACTATTACCAATTCGAAAAAAGCGCCAGAGATAGTTTATAAACTTTCGCAGCTGATGAGCTATATGCTTTATGATAGCAACAAACCCTTTGTGCCGCTACAGAAGGAGATAGATTATATAGAGAATTATATCACACTGGAAAAAATACGTTACGAAGACAGGCTGGACGTATCATTAAACATCCTTACCGCCACAGAGAGTATCAGCATTGCGCCTTTATTGATATTGCCATTTGTAGAGAATAGTTTTAAGCATGGCTTCGGCAACGATATTGGCAAGGTATGGGTACATATAGATATTTTGGTGAGCGACGGGCAACTGATTATTAAGGTGGAGAACAGCAAAGGCACACCGGAATTAAATTCCGCGCCGGTAAGCGGTATAGGGTTGGTTAACCTAAAGAAACGATTAGAACTGATTTATAAAGACAGGTACGACCTCCAAATTATAGACGGTGACACCTACCTGGTTATTTTAAAGCTTAAATTAGAAGGATAGTTATGAGGTGTTTAGTGATAGACGACGAACCCCTGGCCATACAACTGCTCCGCTCTTATATTGATAGGGTTGATGGATTGGTGCTGGTTAAATGCTGCTCTAACGCGGTGGAAGCTTTGAGCAGCTTACGCTCGGGTCAAATAGACCTGCTTTTTTTGGATATACAAATGCCCAAAATAACGGGAATAGACCTGCTTAAATCATTATCCGTAAAACCCAAGGTAATATTTACTACCGCTTACCGCGAGTATGCTATCGAGGCTTTCGATTTGGACGTGGTTGATTACCTGCTAAAACCTATCAGCTTTGAGCGCTTTTTACGTGCTGTAGGCAAGGTATATACTTTTAAAACCCCCGACGAGCCGGTCGGCACCGATTATAACTTGCTGCACGATTATAACGCCTCCTACATTTTTTTACGCGCCGAGCGCGAAATGGTAAAGGTGTATTTAAAAGATATATTATACATTGAGAGCTTGCGAGATTACGTGCGCGTAAAAACTACCGACAGCCAAATTATCTCTTACAATAAAATAAGCTACCTGGAGCAAAAACTGCCCGAGAACAAGTTTATCCGGGTGCACCGCTCCTTTATTGTTGCTTTCGATAGGATACTAACCTTTACGCCAAACGCGCTTAAGTTGAGTAATATGCTTATCCCTATTGGGCGTAATTATAAAAGCGAAACCATTAAAGCGCTGAACCGCTATAATATCCTTTTCGAGCAGCAATAGTTATAAAAAGTAAATAAACTTTACAATCAGGCTTTGGTTTTGCCGCTGGCGCAGATCGGTATTTTGATTGTTAGAATACACCACGTACAGGTCTGATAACGGGCGAAACCGCCATTGCACTCGCACAAAATAATTGAGGTTGCTGTTTAAATTGGTGTATTGTATATTGGTATTAAGGAACAGTTTTTTACTGAACGATATTTCGGTTTGCGGGCCAATGGCTAAAACATCGTTACCCTTATACGGTTGCGGCAGCCTGATAAAACTGGCGTTATACTTTACGCCCACCCTGCCATAAGGCTGAAATTTATAATTTAGGTAGCCGCTGAATTGGGCAATAGTACCATTAAAGTATTGCCCAACCTGCATATAGTATTCGCCATACAGCCGCGTGCGCGCATCCGAAAGGTAGTAAAACGCCATGCTTCTGTAATTGTAAGCGGTGCCGGCCGGCAGAGATAAACCATCGTTCATGGATGGATTGAATGGTGCCTGTAATTTGGTATAATCGCCTACAAACAGCGCATACAGCAACGCCGTGTTTTTAAAGTTGACCAGGAATCCGCCTTTATAGAAATGGTCGGTGCGGTTAAACGCCGAATCCACGTAAATTTTATAGTGAACAACGGGCTGTATGTTATTGATAAAGCTTGAATTAGGGTAGGTGATATAGCTAAACTCGCCATACAAATTGGTAAAATTATTACGCGGAATAAAACCTATCTCAGGCGCAAAATCCTTTCCCGCTCTGGAAAAACCAGCAAAACTTGCTGTGCGGCGTGTACTGAGGTTTAAAAACCCACCTTCGGATGTTGAGGTTTTACCCGGCCCGAACATCACATGCTCAAACACTTTGCCCGTCCATTGCCCGTTGCGTGATATTAGGTTATACTCCAGGCCAGCAAGGCGGTTGTAGTTTGGCAGGCCAATACTGTCTTTAGCAAACGACTGCCGGTTGGTAAAAATAAAGCCGATGTTAGAACTTGAAAATACTTTTTGCTGCAGTGCCAGTACGCTAAAATTTTCGCCGGGGTAATGCGCCTTTGTGCCATTAGTATCCGCTGTGTTTAGGCCGCCGGTTTGTATATTCATCAGTCCCAGGCGCAGGTTCGGGGTTAATTTGCCGCTAAGGCGGGCTCCTGCAACAATGGATGTTTGCTCGAACTGCCCGGTTAGCGGGTTTTGCTTTAGCCCTATTCGCCGCGAATAAAAAGGACGCAACGTAGCAGAGCCATCGTTCGATACGCCAAACGCAGAGAAAAGGTCGCTGTTCTCGATAAAGAACAAGCGTTTCTCGGGGTACGATAATTCAAAGCGCCCCAGGTTTACCTGCGCATCATCAACTTCCGCCTGCGAAAAATCGGGGTTAAGCGTCAGGTCGAGGTTGAGCGATGAAGTTAGCGTTACCTTGGCATCAAGCGATGGTTTCAGTTTTGTGTTGATATCGTCCTGTTTTAGCTGGCTTGCGTTAAACGTTACGCTGGGTATCAACGAAATATTATTAGGCGTTTGTTTTGGAAGTTCGGGGAAAGCAAGGCTGCCCGAGTAGCTTAAGTTGGGAAATAAAAAATTACGCGGCGTGGGCGCCCAACTGGAGCGCTCGTTATTGCTTACGTCATTCCGTAAAAAGTTGATATTCCACGCAGGCAAGCTTTTGCTGAAACGCAGGTAACGGAACGGAATGGCCATTTCCACCACGTAGCCATCGGCGTTACGCTGCACGGCGCTGTACCATTTAATATCCCAGGTGGCATCGGCTGTAAGCCCGTTATTTATCTGCTCGTCGCGCTGCACGCCGAGGGCGCTCACGTAAAAACCGTAGCCGTTGCTATGGTCGTTAAACGGATCGAGGATAATCCCGAAAGCATCATTCTCTAAAAAAACAAAATCGCGCTTTAGGGATGATACCACGTAAGGTTTGGCGTTGGCAGTTGCATTTAAAACATGGCCCGATATGTATAAGTAGCTATCATTATACAAAACCTTCACGCTTGTTTTGCTGCTTGCAAAAGCCGAATCGGAAGGGAAATTCATACGGAAATTGGATGCCTCCTCTGAGGTGTTCCATTCCGGCTCATCTATTATGCCATCAATTTTTAGGGTGCCGGTAATTTTTTTGGCGGTTAAACTATTGTTCTGTTGCGCTACAGAAACGTATCCCATAGATAAGAAAATAAGTAAAATAAGGGTCTTAAGGTTCATCTTGTCTGGCTTTTAATGCAAGTTGCAGATAAGGTGAATCCGTTTTTTTGTTATTAGGCCAGTGCCGAAAAACCCCTGTAGACTTCCGTATTCGGCTGATTGAACCGTTGATAATCATAGCCTTGCTATTTGTAGGCTACGGTTGTTATTCGTCTAAAACGGCGCAAAATTTATTTTAAAATAAATTTGCGTAAGTGATTGCTTACATATTATATTTGTAAGCAATCACTTACGTATTGAGAGGATAAGATGAGAAGAGATGTATTCCAGGCAATAGCCGACCCAACCCGCAGAGATATTATAAATTTAATAGCCTATAAGCCATTAAACTTAAATGCAATAGCCGACAACTTTGAAGTAAGCCGGCCGGCAATATCCCAGCATATAAAAATACTGATGGAGTGCGGGCTGATAGAAATGAAAAAGCAAGGCCGCGAACGCTATTGCGAAGCGAAACTTGGGCAACTAAACGAGGTGTCGCAATTTATAGAACAATACCGTAAGCTTTGGGCTGAACGGTTCGACAGAATGGACGATATATTAGACGAGCTAAAAAACAAGAAATGAATACATTAAAAAGCATCGCGGCCGTCCTTGCGGGGATGGTGTTAATTGTGGTACTCTCAAACGGTACAGATTTCGTTTTAGAAAATAACGGCGTTTTGCCAAAATACCCGCAGCCATTGGTAAGTACCGGGCTTATCTTACTGGTTACCCTTTACCGGGCGATTGCCGGTGTCTTAGGCGCTTATATTGCCGCGGCACTGGCGCCAAACCGCCCTATGCGCCATGCCATGATCATTGGGTATATCGGGGTAGTGATAAGTACTACAGGTTTGGTTGTGGTGCTGGCGGTTGATAACGAATTTACCCGCGTGGCCAGGCAAACGCCTTTATGGTACACCATAGCCCTGATAATTATAGCAGTGCCCTGCGCATGGCTGGGCGGAAAATTAAAAACCAGGAACGAGTCGCGTTAAGGCCGTTAACATGCCGCATTTACACCCTGTTTAGGCGGGTTGGCGGCGGTAGTTTTGATAAGTACTTTAAAACCAAAATATTATGCAAAAGATTACCCCATTTTTATGGTTCGATGGCAATGTTGACGAAGCCATCCACTTTTACACTTCCGTGTTTAAAAATTCAAAAATTAAGGATGTACGCAATTTTCCGGATGAGCGCCCCGGGAAAAAAGGCAAAGTTTTCACCGCTACTTTTGAGCTGGAAGGAGTAGAGTTTATGATTTTAGATGGCGGTCCGCATTATAAAATAGATGGCCCCGCTATATCCTTTTTTGTAAAATGTAAAGACCAGGCAGAAGTGGATGAACTTTGGGATAAAATTGCCGAAGAAGGCACGCCAATGCAATGCGGATGGATAACCGATAAATACGGCGTTTCCTGGCAGATTATTCCGGATATATTAGGGAAAGTACTGGGCGGCCCAGACGCTGCAGGTGCACAGCGCGCCATGCAGGCCATGATGAAAATGGTAAAATTGGACATAGCCGCGTTGGAGGCTGCTTACAATAACGCCTAACGCGGCCATGCCGGCTAAGGCGCTATGCCGGATGGGATACCGGTAGCAGCAGCAATTTTTTATTAGCGGGCTTATCTACTAAAGCCCGATACCCGTAAGTGATACCTGATATGAAAAAGCCAATCGCCGTAAACGCCGCCCGGCTATCCATAATAGCCATCGTTACCTACCAGGTAATTTTGATATTACTCATATTCCTCCGCCCGGATATTGATCCGTCCTGGCATACCATTAGCGAATGGGCTTACGGGCCGTGGGGCTGGCTGATGTCGGCCGGGTTTATGGTATCGGGGCTTAGCTACGCGGCATTATTTGTATTGATAAAACCGCACACAAAGGGTTTCCTTGGCTATGCAGGCTTAGTGCTACTGGCAATTTGCACTATCGGCGCAATAGGCGTAGGTATTTTCACTACCGACCCCATGACCACTAAACCCGAAGACCTCTCTACCATTGGTATGCTGCATATGATTTTTGGCGGTAGCCAGCTGGCTTTATTCCCGTTCGCTGTGTTATTTATCAGCCTTGGGCTGGCATTAAAAAATGCTGACTTCGCGCCTGCAAAGCGCACTTTATTTTGGATAGCGGGCTTACCCCTTTTTGGCTTTATATGCTTCATATCTTACCACGGCATTTTTGTGGCGCCTTTAGGCCCATACGCCTACGGGCCGGGGGTGCACATTGGCTGGCCGCCGCGCTTTGCTTTTTTTTGCTATATGCTTTGGGTAGTAATATTTTGCGCACAGGCCCTAAAGCTTCACAAAACCAAATCAGCATAATTATGAGAATCCCAAAAGATGTTGAAGAATATTTCTCCTGGTTTCCTCAACAAGCGCAGGACGCTATGAAACAGGTTAAAGATACCATCATGAAAGTAGTGCCGCAAGCCGAGGAAAGCATCAGCTATGCTATACCAACTTACAAGTACAAAGGCCTGCTGTCGCATTTTGCGGCTTACGAGAAGCATATCGGGCTTTACCCGGGCTCTGCGGCCGTAGAAGTTTTTGCTGCCGATATTGCCGGCTATAAAAGTGCAAAAGGATCGATACAATTCCCCTTGAATAAACCGATGCCTTTAGAGCTGATCGGAAAAATTGTGGAGTTCAGGTTGATGGAAAATTTAAAAGAAACAAAAAAACGAAATAATAATAACACTACCATGGCAAGTAAAAACGAAACAACCATTAAAGCCGAGCCCGGCAAACAGGAATTATTTATTACCCGCGAGTTTGATGCACCGCGCGAACTTGTATTTAAAGTATTTACCGACCCCGAACTGGTACCCCGCTGGCTTGGCCCGCGCGAGTTGACCATGAAGATAGATAAATGGGATGCCCGCAGTGGTGGCCATTATCGTTACGTACATTCGGATGCCCAGGGAAATGCTTACGGGTTTCATGGCGTGATGCACGAAGTAACAGCCCCCGAACGGATCATCCAAACTTTTGAATTTGAAGGCATGCCCGAGCCGGGCCACGTGTCGTTAGAAACCGCGCGGCTGGAAGAATTACCCGGTGGCAGGACACGGGTAGTGGTACAATCTGTTTTTTCTTCCGTTGCCGATAGGGACGGCATGATCCAATCGGGTATGGAGCGCGGCGTAAAAGATTCGCACGCGCGGCTGGATGAGCTGTTTGAAGAGCTGGCCAAATAAGGCCCGGCTTTCAATGCAGATGCTTATATTTGGTAAACAAGGAATATAAGCATCTGCATTTTAATGAATTATTACACTATACCGTGCAAACCAAACTTAAGCCCTTATGTGCGCTTTTTTTGGGTGCTTGAGCATGATGGCGTAACCGCCGCCCGGCCCTATACCCACCGATCCATGGCGGACGGCTGCTGCGAGATGGTTTTCCATTATAAAGGGCGGTTTAACGATATGGTGGGCGACGAAATAGCGGGCTTATCCGCAACTGCCGGGCTCGATGGGCCTTCGCAACATTTTACCAGGTATCATATTACAGAAGCTTTTGGAATATTCGGTGTTTACCTGTATCCTTATGCGGTAACAGCCTTGTTTGGTTTACCTGCATCCGCTGTCGCTAACCAAAAGGTCGGCCTGGCAACCTTATTAGGCAAAACCGGCAGAGATATTGAAGAACAAATTATGCTGGCCACCAGCAATACAGAACGTGCGGCTATCCTGAACCTATTTTTCGAGGTCCAACTTAAACGTTATTATAAACAGCCTCCGGCTGTTTTCAATGCCATTAGTTATATCATAAAAAGCAACGGTACCGTTACGGTTGACAGGCTCGCCCAAAAACATTTCCTCTCCACCCGGCAGTTCGAACGTAATTTTAAGGAGTTTGCCGGCTTTAGCCCGAAGCTGTATTCGCGCATCATCCGCTTTCAGGCAGCAATTGAGAAATATAAAGATAGAGGGCGCTCGCTTACGGAGATAGCCTACGATTGCGGCTACTACGACCAATCGCACTTCATCCGCGATTTTAAGGAGTTCTCCGGCTATCATCCCAAAATCTACTTCTCGGGCAATAATGAGGGTACAGAATGGAAAGAGGCGTAATGATGTCGTGTTTTTCCAATTTTGGGCTCGCGCAGCAGGCTACTTTTGATGCATTATTTAATTAATCAACCAACAAAATGGAGATCCCAAAAGTACACCAGGCCATTATGCCTTACCTGATGCTGAAGAATGCCGCAGGTTTTATTGAATTTACTAAAACTGTTTTTAATGCAGATGCCGGTATGCAACGCATGCGCGATGATGTTGATACCATTATGCATGCCGAAATTATGATCAGCGGCAGTACCATTATGTTTTGCCAGGCTAGCGATCAGTGGGCGGTAGCCAACGCCAATCTGTTTATTTATGTAGAGGATGCAGATGAAACTTATTCTCTTGCCATAGTGAATGGCGCAGCTACCGTGATGGGGCTAAGCGACCAGGACTATGGCCGCACCTGCGGCGTAACAGATCCATTTGGCAACACCTGGTGGATAACCTCCATAAAAAAGTAAGGGTTTTTTAGGTATTACTAAAAGGCAGCCGGGATACGGACTGCCTTTTTTTGCGTAATTTTTGGCTCGATCGTCAAGGGCTATGCACAAATGCTGTAATATGTTAGTTACTACCGCTTAAAGTGAAACAAAAAGGCCCGATAACCTTTGTTAGGTAAATAATCGGTAATGCCTAAGTGGTTAAAAATATCTTTAAAAGTACTGGGAGCAATAATATTGCTCTTCATTCTGCTTGCTGTTGGGGTTACGGTGTATGTGGCAAACAACAAAGAAAAGGTGCTGGCGCAGGTAATCAAAAAATTAAATGAGAATTTAGATGGCACGCTTACAGTGGGCGATATCAAGCCTTCTTTTTTCTCCAATTTCCCGGATGTTTCACTGGTGCTAAAGAATGTGGTTATCCGCGACAGGCAATTCCCTAAGCATCATCATACATTATTGGACGCTAAGGACTTTAATGTGTCGGTAAATGCCGCCTCATTATTACGCGGTGTTATCAGCATCAACAATATTGATATAGATAATGCAACTATCGACCTCTACACTGATAGCACAGGCTACAGCAATACAGCTGTTTTTAAAAAGAGCAAAAAAGACAGCGTTAAAGCCGAAGCTAATGAGGGGAACTCCTCAACCCAGTTAAAAAAATTCAGCTTCACAAACGTTAATTTTACAATAAACAACCAACAGCGGTATAAGCTGTTCAACTTTGCGGTGAGCCAGCTTAACGGAAAAATGACTTACCCCGACACTGGTTGGCATGCCAATGTGCATTTGAATGTACTTGCAAAAAACCTTGCTTTTAATACAAAGCGAGGCAGTTTTTTAAAAAACCAGCAAATTGCCACCAACCTGGGCGCCGGCTTCAATGAGAAAACCGGCAGGCTCACTGTTACGGCGGGCGATTTCGATATAGGTGGCGATGTTTTTGGGTTAAACGCCCTCTTTGTTACCGGCAAGCGAGACGACACCTTTGCATTTCATCTAACTAATAATAAGTTGTTATGGCGGCGGGCATCGGCACTGCTGGCGCCAAACATACAGGTAACGTTAAACAAATTCAATTTAGATAAGCCCATTGCCGTTAGGGCTATTATATCGGGCAGTTTTGCCGGTGGCGACCCTTACTTTTATGTATCCGCAATAGTAGATAACAATCGACTTACCATCCCCGGAGGGATAATTGATGATTGTAAATTCAACGCCGTTTTTACTAATGAAAATATTAAAGGCAAGGGTTTTTCGGATGCAAATTCGGTTATCCGTTTAGCCAAATTCAAGGGGAGTTACAGCCATTTGCCATTCGCCATTGATACCGGCAGTATTACCAACCTGGAGGTGCCTATTGCCACAGGCAACATCAAAGCCAATTTCCCGGTTACCGATTTTAACTATTTATTGGGCAGCAAAGTGGCCAAATTTACCAGGGGCAGCGCCGATTTTAACTTGAGGTATAAAGCAGATATTATTAATCTAAAGCTAACTAAGCCGCTGGTACAGGGTGCCATTAACTTGAAAGATATCAATATCAGATATATCCCGCGCAACCTTAACTTAACTAATTCTTCTATCTCGCTCAATTTTACCGGAAACGATCTTTTATTAAATAACATCCGGCTGCAAAGCGGCAAAAGCATTGTGAGGATGGAAGGACAGGTTAAAAACTTCTTGAATCTGTATTACAGCGCGCCCGAAAAAATCCTGATTAACTGGCAGGTGACCAGCCCGCAAATATACCTTGGAGAATTTATTGGCTTTTTAAATAGTGCGAAGCCCTCGCGCGCTCCTGCCAGGCCGGCAAACAATGGCAATGCAATTGTCCAATTAGCCACAGTATTGAACAGTGCAAAAGCGGATATGCACATGCGCATTAATGAGCTGCATTACAAAAAGTTCCTGGCAACGGATGTTAATGCCGACCTGCTTTTATCCGAAGATGGCATCCGCATAAACCACGTTGGCTTAAAAACGTCCCAGGGTTCCTTAAGGCTGAACGGCAACCTGGTGCAAAAAGGCAACGTAAACGATTTTATTATAGCAACTACTATCAGCAACGTAAACGTAAGTCAATTTTTTTATGCTTTCGATAATTTTGGGCTAACAGACCTGACCAGCGAGAACCTTAAAGGCTTCCTTTCGGCAAGAACCAGTACAACCGGCTCCATTACCAATACCGGCGATATTGTAAAACATTCGTTGCGTGGTAAGGTGCTTATCAATTTAAAAGACGGCGCACTGCTTAATTTTAAGCCTATACAAAAGGTAGGCAAATTTGCATTCCCTTTTCGGGATTTGGATAACATTACTCTTTCGGCGCTTGATGGCGATTTTGACCTGATGGGCGACCGGATAACCATAAACCCGATGGAAGTAAGTTCCAGCGTTTTAAATATGGATGTGGCAGGCGTGTACGGGCTAACCAATGGTACCGATATTGCCTTGGATATACCGCTGAGAAACCCCAAAAATGATGCAAAAATAACAGATAAAGAGGAGCTGCAAAAAAAGCGCTTTAAGGGCATTGTGCTCCACATACGCGCACACTAGGAAGAGGTCAAACTAAAAATAGGCTAGAACAAA
>NZ_CAMLOV010000035.1 GCF_946481715.1 uncultured Mucilaginibacter sp.
AATTAGCCACGGGCAATAACAGCACCGCAAACAGGAAACCGAAAATAAGAGGGTCTACCAGGTCTTTTGCCAGTATCAGCAAATAGCCTAAAATGCAAAAACCTATTAATATAAGGGCAAGCCGTTCGTAAAACGGCGCTATCATTTTTTTAGCGGGCATACAATAGGGGTAAGTTTTTTCCCATGTTGAACATAGTTAAAAAAGCGTAACAATGGCTCATGCAATCCATGTTTTTTATAGGATGCGCCTAATTAACGCTAATAATTGTAATAAGTTGGCAGTATTTCAATTTTTTGCTGCTACAATTGTAGTTTGCTGTGCAATTGATTAAATTCAATTTTAATTTATAAACCTATGCTTAATGGCCCTAACCCAAGCGTACGCTACCCAATGGAGCCGTACCAAAACCTTGTGTTTTTAAAAAACATGATAACCCGCCCCAATATTATTGTAGGCGATTACACTTACTATGACGACTTTAAAGATCCGCTTAATTTTGAAAAGAACGTGTTGTACCATTTCGACTTTATTGGAGATAAGCTCATCATTGGCAAATTTTGTGCGATAGCGTCTGGCGTTAAATTCATCATGAACGGCGCTAACCACGAGAGCACGCCCATATCTACATTTCCTTTCGCTATCTTCCGCAACGGTTGGGAAAAAATAAACAACAGCGAGCACCCTACCGGCAAATTCCCCTACAAGGGCGATACTATTATTGGCAATGATGTTTGGATAGGTTACGAAGCGACCATAATGCCCGGGGTAGCCATAGGCGATGGGGCGGTTATTGCTTCCAAAGCTGTAGTTACCAAAGATGTACCGCCATACACTATAGTTGGTGGTAACCCGGCAAAACTTATCCGCAAACGGTTTGATGAAGAGCAAGCCGTGCGTCTGCAAAAAATTGCCTGGTGGGATTGGAGCGCCGAAAAGATCACCAAAAACCTTTTGCTGATCAATTCAGGAGACATTGCTGCACTGGAGGAAGTGGCAGGCTAATTTTGGCAAATAGTTTGCTGCAGTTTTAGTTTGATTAAAAACTAAATACCATGGCAAAGTATTCTGAAAAAGCAGGTGAAAAGGTTGAAAAAACCATGCACGAAATGAAAGAAGGCAAGCTGAAAAGCGGCAGTGGCAAAAAAGTTACCAGCAAAAAACAAGCTGTTGCCATAGGCCTATCCGAAGCGCGTAAAGAAGGCGCTAAGGTGCCTAAGAAAAAGGAATAAGTATTAACAATAAAGGCCTGGTTACGGCCTTTATTGCTTCTCATCCATAGAGAATATGTATATCACCCAATCGTTCAGCTCGCCTTTACTATCCAGTTCTATAAGGTGTTCAATATCTTCATCGGGTTTGTGCAATGGCTCAGCTTTGTATTTTGCAATAAGTGCCCTAACGGCTACAATATTGGCATTGTTTATATCGAAACCCTGCTTATGCTCTAATACGTATTTTGAGTATTGGGCCATATAAATAAAGCCGAGTTGTGGGTTACGGTCAGAAAGGTTCATCACTGCTTCAATCAATTTGATAGTGACCGCAGGAGTGCCTTTAGCCCATTTTAATAAAAACTGATCGGCTTCTTCCGTTTTTTGGGGTTGTGCTTTCCATGGGGTTTGTTGCAGCCAATCGGCAGTTTTTATAATATCGGTTTCGTACCGGGAGTAATCGTCTCTTGTTTTGAATACATAGTTTTTGGGCACTTCGAAGCTTTGCGCATACGCGTCGACGCCCGTTGTTAACAGAAGCAGCAAAAAAACCTGTATGGCAAAACTCTTCATTATTTGCTTAAGCCCTGTTTTATAATAAATTAAGCTGAAAATTCAACAAATCTTTCTTCATTTCAAAATGGCATTTAGATATAGCATCAATATACGCCTGTGTACCTTTATTAAAGGCATCAATAGCCGTGTTGTCGTAATTTGGGTGATTAAAATACACCCAATTACTGCTTAAATAATTATTGATAGCATCATCTTCTTCGGCTGTAAGGTAAACTTTTATATCCTCACGGGCAATAGCCTCTTTTACAACAGGTTTAAAAGTTTCTCCTTGGCGTAGATCTCTTCTATCGTGGCATGTATCTCCGAATAAGGCATGCTATTGTATACTTTACCAAAAGTTGTTAATATGTTGTTATATTGCTCGTAGCGCGTTATGGCATCAGCCTAATATGTAAAAAGCGCATGGTATTTGCCTGCAAGCAATTCCTTGTCCGCATCCGTTTTGCATGCGCCTTCGGGCATGGGCGGGAATGATAAGGTTAGGGTATTCATTATTATTTTAGGGTGAATGAATCTATTATCTTCATCAGCACAACCGCTTCGTATATAGTGCAGGGGTTGGGGCCTTCATCTTTAAAGTAGGCCACAATCTTTTCTATCATAGGCTGTTGTATGTGCATGGGGTGCTGAAATGTTATGGTTTCTTCCCCTGTTTCGGTTTTCAGTGTAACGAAGTTCCCAAAGAAGGGGAAAGTGATTTTGCCTTTCGTACCCATGATCTCGCAGGTGTCCGCAGTTTCGCTTTCGGCCACGTTAAAACTCCAGGAGCCGTTTACTACTACCTTGTTTTTGAAGACAATGAGGCCGCAAACATGGTCGTCTGCCGGGCTGCTGTTGGCCTGGTTTAGGCTGTAGCCTGTGTAATACTCGGGTTCGCCAAAAAAGTAAAGCATCAAGTCAAGCTGGTGGGGAGCCAGGTCGTGGAAGTAGCCGCCGCCCGATACTTCAGGGTCTAGCCGCCAGTTGGTGCCGGGATAAGTGGGTACCTTTGGCTCGCGGTTTTGCCACATCCGGATCTGCACGGTGCGCACCTCGCCAATAGTTTCATTCTCCAGCAAATTCTTTACGTGTAAAAACATAGGCAAGGCACGGCGGTAATGGGCAACTGTGAGCTTAGCGCCACTGTCGGTCACTGCCCCGGCCATTGCTTCTGCTTCGGCAGCGTTGCGGGTTACCGGTTTCTCTACATACACGTTCAAGCCTTTGGCAATAGCCCGTTTGGCATAATCGAGATGAGAGGATGGCGGGGTGGCGATAGAAACGGCGTTGACTTCGGGGTCATCCATCAGCAATTCGGCATCGCTGTACCATTTGCCTACATGGTGGCGGCGAGCGTAATCAGCCGCTTTTTTGGCATCGCGGCGCATAACGGCCACCAGGCTGCTATCGGTTATTTTATTGTATGCCTGCCCGCTCTTTAGCTCGGTAACGTCGCCGCAGCCAATAATGCCCCATTTGATTTTTTGTGATTCCACTAATTGTTATTTTGATTATTTTTTTGATTACACCGATTTTACTTTCTGATTTCACCGATTTCGCTGACCAGATCATCCGTTGAAACCTTTAAAAATCTTTGAAATTCTTCAAAAATCTTTGAATTCTATAATAGCATCGCCAGCAATTCTTCGTCGGTTATGATGGGGATATTTAGCTTGTTTGCTTTCTCCAATTTGGCAGGGCCCATATTATCGCCGGCCACCAGGTAGTTTAATTTGGCCGAAATGCTGCTCAAAATCTTACCCCCATTTTGCTCGATGATATCCTTCAACTCGTCCCTCGAAAACTTCTCGAAGGTGCCGGAGATAATAAAGTTTTGCCCGGAGAGTTTGTCGCTGGCGAGGTTCACTTCTTTTTCCTCGGCCACAAATTGCAGCCTAGCAGCTCTTAGTTTTTCAATTTCTTCGCGGTGGCTTTCGTCGGCAAAATACTCGGTAATGCTTTGGGCAATGCGCCCGCCAATTTCTTCAGCTGCGGTGAGTTCTTCTACCGATGCTGCCATCAGGTTATCGATGCTTTTAAAATGCGCTACCAACTTTTTAGCAACGGTTTCGCCTACGTAGCGGATACCTAAGCCGAACAGTACCTTCTCGAACGGTTGCTGCTTGGATTTCTCTATCCCATCCAGCATGTTATTGATGGATTGCTCGCCAAAACGGTCCATTTGTTTTAATTCATTGATATGCGACGGCAAGGCATACAGGTCGCTGATATGGCGAATGAAGCCACGGTTGTAAAGCGTGTTAATCGTCTCATCGCCCAGCCCGTCTATATTCATGGCTTTGCGGCCAATGTAGTGCTGCATCTTGCCTACAATTTGCGGCGGGCAGCCTTCATCGTTAGGGCAATAAAAGGCTGCTTCGCCCTCTTGCCGCAGCAATTCAGTACCACAGGCGGGGCAATGGGTAATGTATTGGATGGGTTCGGCATCCGGCTTGCGTTTAGCCAGGTTTACGCTGATAATTTTAGGGATGATCTCGCCGCCCTTTTCCACATAAACGGTATCATGCTGGTGCAGTTGCAGGCGCAGCATTATCTCATCGGCATTGTGCAGGGTGGCCCGTTTTACGGTGGTGCCTGCCAGCAGTACGGGTTTTAAATTAGCCACCGGCACTACAGCCCCGGTACGCCCTACCTGATAGGTTACTGCAAGCAGTTCGGTTTCTACGCGTTCGGCTTTAAATTTATAAGATATGGCCCAGCGGGGCGATTTGGAAGTAAAACCCAATTCCTGCTGCTGCGAGTAGTTGTTTACTTTGATTACAATGCCATCAATATCATAACTGAGGTGGTGCCTTTCGGTATCCCAATGGTTGATGAATTCCAAAACGCCGTTGATATCGCTTACCAACCTACTATGGTTATCAACATGGAAGCCCCAGCTTTTTACCGCTTCCAGGCTTTCCCAATGGGTTTTAAAGAGGGTTTTCTCGGTATATAAGCCGTACAGGAAACAATCCAGCGGGCGGCGGGCCACCTCGGCAGAATCCTGTAGTTTCATGGTGCCCGATGCAAAGTTGCGCGGGTTGGCGTAAGGTACTTCGCCCGCGTCTACGCGTTCTTTGTTCAATCTTTCAAAGGCTTTAAGGTGCATAAACACCTCGCCGCGGATCTCGAATAGTTCCGGGTAATTGCCTTTATCCAGTTTCCTGGGGATAGTATGGATGGTGCGCACATTGGTGGTTACCTCATCGCCCTGCGTACCATCGCCACGGGTTACGGCACGGGCAAGTTTGCCATGCTCGTAGGTTAGGCTCATGGATAAGCCGTCGAACTTCAACTCGCACACATATTCAAAATTATCGCCAATGGCTTTGCGGATGCGCTGGTCGAAGTCAATTAGCTCCTGCTCGTTGTAGGTGTTGCCTAACGAGAGCATAGGCCAGCGGTGTTTTACCGTTACAAATTCCTTGGTGATATCGCCCCCAACCTTTTGCGTAGGCGAGTCGGCGTCCAAAAATTCCGGGAATTCCTGCTCCAGCTTGCTCAGCTGTTCCAGTTTCTGGTCGAAATCGTAATCGGAAATGGTGGGCATGGCCAGCACATAATAGTTGTAGGTGTGCTGTTTAAGTTCGGCGGTTAGCTCCTTTATCTGTTGTTTGGCTTCGTTAGGCGACATGATAGCGAAGATAATAATTGTTGCTTGATTGAATATCGAATTATGAATACCGAACATCGAATTTTGAAGTTTTTTCACTTCGGCGTTCTACATTCGAAATTCGGCGTTCGATATTCCTATTTATACTTCAGCGTTACCACTACCGGGTAATGATCTGACGGTAACCTGCCATGATACGTATTGGTGAGGATGCCATAGCGCGATACGGTGAAGCGTTTGGTGACGAATATATGGTCGATACGGGCGTCGCCTGCCTTGTTCACATCATAGCCATTAAAGGTATTACTGGCAGCCAGGCGAATAGGCGATAACTCGTAGCTATCTCTTAATAAGCCCGAAGTATTAATAAGCGTATAACTCTCATTGGTTTGATCTACATTAAAATCGCCGGTAAGGATAGTGGGTACATTGCCTGCTATCTCCTTCACTTTCGTCAATACCAGCTTTGCGCTTTCGCGGCGGGCAATTACGCCAATATGATCCATGTGGAGGTTGAAAAAGTAGAAGAGTAGCCCGGTTTTTACTTCCTTAAATTCTGCCCAGCTGCAAATGCGTGGCAAAGCAGCGTCCCAGCCCTTGTTGGGTTTATCGGTAACCGTCGACATCCAGAAATTGCCCGACTTGAGTACTTTAAATTTATCAGCCTTATAAAATATTGCCGAATGCTCGCCGCCGTGCTTGCCATCATCGCGCCCGGTGCCAATCCATTTGTAGCCCGGCAGGCTATCGTTTAGTTGGGTTAACTGGTGGTATTGCCCTTCCTGCGTGCCAAAAATATCAAGCTCGTTAAAGCGGATAAGCTGGGCGATATTGGGATATCTTGCACGCCAGCCATTACCGGCGATGGAATCTTCCTTACTGTCGTAACGGATGTTGTATGTGCCAATGTTGAGTTGCTGCGCCTGGGTAAAAGTTGCTGTTGCGGCGAGGAGCAGCAGTGCCAAAAAGATCTTGATTTTCATAATTGGTGGTGTTAGTGCGCCAAATTTACAAATCATCGGTGTTAACTTCGCGGGCCGAGTTGTTACGATTTTGTTACGGACTTTGCCGGGAGTTTGGCTAAAGCAGGAAGGTTTTCTGTAGTGTACCGTTGGTTGAAACCAACGGCAATGAAAATGGGTTGCTTACGCATCAATTTGAAAAAGCAATATAAAGTTGGTCGAAACAACGGCAATGAAAGTGGGTTTCGGAGAATGCTGCTAACTGCCCTCTGCCAACTGACTACACCTCCCCTTCCCTTTTCCTCAAAAACCATTCAGTGCTTAACATAACTACCAGCAGGGCAAATATCCATTTCAGGCTGATCATATCGCTATAGCGTTTATCTTCATAAACAACGGTTTTAATGTTTTCGTTTTTGCGGATGAGGCTGGCCAACTGGTTTATTTGCGCCGGCAGCAGCATCTGCCCGCCAGAACGCTCTGCCATATTTTTCAGCAAACGGTGGTTAGCGGTACTTTGGCGGGCCTCCAGGTTCAATTGCTTTACGGTGATTTGTCCGTTTGCAGCATATTGCTGTTTGCCATTTTTTGCCGTGGCCGAATAGCTGTACTCGCCCACCGGCAAGGTGCCTGCATTTAGCTGGTAGCTTTGCCCGCTGCGGGTAAACAGGAAGCTAAAGTTTTTGCCATCCTTATTTTTGATAGCGATGCGCACATCGGGCGTATTTACCAGTTCCAGCGCATCGTTATATAATT
This sequence comes from uncultured Mucilaginibacter sp., assembly GCF_946481715.1. The sequence continues at coordinate 7,102 of NZ_CAMLOV010000035.1, forward strand.
CTGCATTCAGCAATACATTCTCGCCTTCATCGAACACGTTTTTTGCCGGGTACGCCCTAAACCGCTCGCGGTTGGCGTTGGCCGTAAGGTACTGCACGCCCTGGCCAAACAGTTCCTCCAGCGCGTGGTGGTTGCCATATTCGCGGTACTCAGCCAATTGCCAGCGCCACAAACCTTCGGCAGCAAGCACGGCTGTGCGGCGCCCGCCCTCATCGCCGAAGGCCAGCAACGGGTAGTTGGTGGGCACGCTGCCTATCTTTTGCTTCAACAATACGGCTGCGTTGGGCTGTGCTTCGTAAGTGCCATAAGCGGCTAAAAGCGGCGGCAGTTTGCTCAGCTTGTTTTGGGTAGAATCTGATAAAGTGAACGCTGTAAACGTTGGCATTGGCTGGGCAAAAACCTCCTGCGCATCATCGCGCCCGGCGTTTACACTTACCACTTTTTGTGCCCTGTTCAGCCCGTTAATATCCGCCTGCGTACCCCCTACCAGCCACAACGGCATTTTGCCGGTTAATATATTTTGCACCTTGCCATAACTGGCAGATGAAAGCTGATATAAAATAGCCAGGCTATAATCGCTTACATTGAGGGATGCAAAATCCGTCATCAGGCTTGCCTTCACCTCAAAATTGCGGTTGCTTTCTATGGATTGTTTTATAACGCTGATATCCGGGTGCGGACCATCGTACAGCAGCAATATTTTTTGGCGGGCATCCAGCACTTCTATATAAAAGGTTTCGGTATTGTTTTGTACCGATAGTTCGTTTTTTACCGGGGAAAGGCTCACCGTAAACTTGCGCACGCCTTTTTTATCGGCATTCAGTTTTAAGGGTATCACCTTTTTAAAAGCAGCAGAATTTATGCTGATGCTTTGGCTGATTACCTGCCGGCCGTCTTCGGTAACCGTGAGGCGCATTGTTTCGCCGTTGCTTTGGTAAGCCTCGGTCAATAGCTCTACCTCAAAATCGTTGCCCAAATAGGCGGTTTTGTTATAGTTGATGTTACCAATGAGCAGATCCCGCCGTGGCGTAGTATCACCCAGCGCAACAGTGTAAATGCTGGTTTTAATATTCCGCGCCTCATACTGCGGATCGGTGCCGAGGTTATAAAGCCCATCCGTAGCCAGTATCAACGCACCAATGTTTCGGTTTACAAAGCGGTCGTTTAGTTGGTGCAGGGCCGATGATATATCGGTTTGCTTGCCGTTGTAGGTGTTGGAAAGCCCATCGTGCAAATCCTTATCGAAATTGAATTCGTGTACTTCGTAGCCGTCGCCGAGTTGGGATTTGAGGGCAGCGAGAGAAGCAGCCCCTCCCAAACCCTCCCCGGAAGGGAGGGCTTTAGAAGCATTTTTTAAAGTCTCCCCTTCCGGGGGAGATTTAGAGGGGGCTGCTTTAGCTCCAAACAACCTCACCGATTCCGAATTATCCTGCGCAATTAATATCACCGGTTTTTGCGGCTGGTAACTTACCGATTTGATGAGCGGCGACACCAGCAACAAACCCAGCAGCGTAACCACCACGGCACGTAAAGCAAACAGCCCGTACCGTGCCGTTTTAGCCAGTTGCACCGGTTGCCGGTACATTAGCCAGGCATACAGCAGGCCCAACACCAGGCAGGCAGGCAGCCACCACAAAGAACCAGACCCCCAGGTGATAGACATTAGCAGTGAATTGTGAATTGTAAATGGTGAGTAATACTCATAAGAACCATACCCGCAAAATGCGAATTTATTGTGATACCCATCGATTTTTATGCCTGTTAAATATTATCGGCCCGCCATTGTTCGAAACCCCAGGCGGCGATGGCGTTTAAAACAGGCTTTAGACTTTCTCCCCTGGCGCTAAACTGGTAAATAACGTGCGGCGGCACCACCGGCTCGGCGTGGCGCGTAACCAGGCCGTCGGCTTGTAGTTGCTTTAAATGCTGTATCAACATTTTTTCGGTAATAGTGGGTATCGATCGCTTTAGTTCGCTGTAGCGTTTGGGGCCGCTCATCAATTGGTAAAGGATAATAGGCTTCCAGTGCCCGCCAATTTTATTCATTACAAAGCTAACAGGGCAAGCCTGCATACTTAGTTCTTTATTAAAGTTCCAGGTGGAGTTTTCTTTTATCTGTGTCATGATGCCTGCTTACTTAAGGGTAAGTACTTGTATAAAAGTAAGTACAAATATAGCTTTGCCTCAACAAATAAAAAATATAATTATCATGAAAATCATTTTAACAGGCTCATTGGGGAACATCAGCAAACCATTGGCCATAAACTTAATTAACGCAGGCCACAACGTAACCGTAATTAGCAGCAGCGCAGATAAAGCAGCCGACATAGAGGCCCTTGGTGCCGTGCCGGCCATTGGTTCGGTTAGCGACGTTGCTTTTTTAACTAAAACTTTTACCGGTGCCGACGCGCTTTACGCCATGGTTCCAAACGACCTATCGTCTGATAACTTCCGCAAACACATAGGCGGCGTAGGCCTTAAGTATGCCGAAGCTATTAAAGCCAGCGGCATAAAAAAGGTGGTGTTTTTAAGCAGTCTTGGTGCACATATAGATGGCGGCACCGGCCCAATATCGGGCATACACGATGTGGAGCAGGCCTTTAATAAGCTGGATGGCGTTGATATCCGCTTCCTGCGCCCGGCATTCTTTTACTACAATTTCCTGCATAATATCGATTTGATAAAACATGCCGGTATCATAGGTTCTAATTATGCCGGTAATAATACCCTGGTGATGGTGCACCCTTACGACATTGCCGAGGTGGCTGCCTATGAACTACAGCAGCCTTTTACCGGTAAAACCGTCCGCTACATTGCCGGCGATGAGCGCACGCTCGATGAAGTAGCCGCAGTTTTAGGCAAAGCCATTGGCAAACCTGACCTGAAATGGGTGGAGTTTACCGACGAGCGATCGTTACAAGGCATGTTGCAGGCTGGGTTACCGCAGGAATTTGCCCGCAGCTATACCGAAATGGGCGCAGCGGTAAGGGAAGGCATCCTGTGGGCTGATTACCAGCAACACAAACCACAATTCAGCAAAACCAAGCTGGAAGATTTTGCAGGGGAATTTGCCGCGGCTTACGCTAAGTAATTAAGCCGGAACTTCAAAACGGGCCAATGGAGAGAAATCGCCATTGGCCGTTTGTTTTAATCCGCTCTCTTCTTCGCCCCATACTTTACACCCTGCTTCAAAAAGAAAGCGGCAACCATATCATATTTCTGTTCGCAATATTCAACTGGTTTTGTTTTAGCCGAACTGTAGTAATACTTTCTGCACTTAAAGCAAAATTTAATGTATTGGGTCACCTTGCCTTTTGCATCCAAAAATAAAATGGCGTTTCTTGGTTCGTAACATTGGAATTCCCTAATTGTAGGTACGCCCAGATTTTTTACAGGTGTGTAACCAACGTTATATAACATATCTGTTAAGGAATCGATACCCGCTTCCGACAAATCTTTATACTCTTTAACCTGGCAATAGTTAATATAAAATTTGTTCGCGTCCATTGGCGAAAATGTCCTTAAGGTGTCCTCTGCGGGGATTGCAACATTTGCCCTACTACGACCATACCACAACCAACTTTCTTCAAAAGATATCAACCTAATACTTGTCGCAGCGCCAAAAGGATAAAACCCTCTCCTTTGCTTAGCGCTGTAACGGTATAAATAAGAACACCGGTCGTGTTTTTCCCACCGTGCGTTTTCGGCTTTGGTTGGAGGTTTCGGTGGCCCGGGTGGAGGTAGCTGATTCTTTTGCCCAAAAGTAAAACAAGCAAACAGTAGTAGGGTGGTTAATAATAGGACTTGGCGCATAAGGTTTATATCTCCCACAAGATAAAACAAGAAAGCCATAAGCAGCTCTCCGCAACTTTTGGCTTTTACTTTTGGCTTTTTACTTAATAATAAGCATCCCGCCATCAACAGCTAATTACCTTGGTTTGATGCGGCGGACCCGCGGAAGAATCATCCAGGAGCGCGTTTTTATTTCATTATCCATCTTCTCCGTGCCATACTTAACACCTTGACTCAAGAAGAAAACAGCCAGCATATCTAATTTTTGCTCGCAATAGTCTATCGATTTTGTTTTGGATGAACTATAAAAGTACCTTTCACATCCAAAACAATACTCAATATATTGTGTCACTTTGCCCTCTGCGTCCATAAAAAGGATTGCGTTCCTAGGTACGTAACAATTATATCCCATCGTTCCGAAGTTTGGCAAATTTTTTACAGGGGTATTGCCAACATTGTATAAAATATCTGTCAGGGAATCGATGCCAGCAATAGAAAGGTCTTTCAACTCCACAACGCGGCGATAGTTAACCTTAAAATTATTGATACCTGTAGGAATGAAGTTTTGCATTATTGTATCTTCGGCAGGAATCGGCACATAATCTCTGCCATCGAGCACAGTATCCAAGTACGGTCCAGGCGACTTGTAAGATATCAACCGGATATTTTTTGCCTGCCCAAATGGGAAGAAGGCCCTGCGCTGGCTTGCGGTATAACGATGCAGGTTTGTGCATGTTATATACTTATTTATCAACTTTTCTTGAGCTTTAGTAGGGCTGTAGGAATAAGGTTCGCTGTGGCGCTTCTTCTGCCCAAAAGCAAAGCAAGTAAGCAACAGCAACGCAACGATAGATATGGTTTGGCGCATAACGTCTTTATCTCCCACAAGATAAAACAAAAAAAGCCAAAAGCCGCTCTCCGCAACTTTTGGCTTATATTTCATCAGACGCAAAGTATTGCGTTTCTACGTTTTACAACATCCCGCCGTCAACAGGTATTACCTGCCCGGTGATGTATGCTGCCATATCTGATGCCAGGAACACGCAGGCGTTGGCCACATCGTCTGTTTCACCGGCACGTTTAAGGGGGATAGCTGCTGCCCAGCCTTCTACCACTTTCGGGTCAAGCACTTCGGTCATTTCGGTGCGGATAAAGCCCGGGGCCACCACGTTGGTACGGATATTACGCGAGCCTAATTCTTTTGCGATGGACTTGGAGAAGCCAATAATGCCTGCCTTTGAAGCTGCATAATTTGCCTGCCCGGCATTGCCCTGCACACCTACCACCGAACTCATGTTGATGAACACGCCCTGGCGGGCCTTCATCATAATTTTGGAGGCTGCTTTGGTTACATTGAAGATGGATTTTAAGTTCACATCCAACACTTCGTCCCATGCTTCTTCGGTCATGCGCATCAGCAGCCCGTCTTTGGTGATGCCGGCGTTGTTTACTACAATATCTAACTTGCCAAAATCGGCTACGATGTCGTTTATCAGTTTTTCGGCCTCGTCAAATTTCGAGGCATCGCTACGGTAACCTTTTACCTGCGTGCCAAAGCTTTGCAGCTCGGTTTCCAGTGCCTGCCCTTTTTCTACCGAAGACAGGTAGGTGAAAGCAACATTAGCGCCATGCTCGGCAAATTTCTCGGCAATTTTACGGCCTATACCTTTAGATGCACCGGTTATCAGCGCGGTTTTTCCTTCTAATAATTTCATAATTTAGTATGAGTTTATGGTGGGCGAAGGTACGGAATTTTTAGAAAGTTCGCAGTTGGCGGTTCATGGTTTACGGTTTACCCTGCGTTGTCATTTCGACCGAGGTACGAGGGAGAAATCTTGTTGTTCAAGCAAAGTTCGCCATCTTGCATAACCGTTTTGCATAAACAACAAGATTTTTCGCTGCCGCTCAAGAGATAGTTTCTCGTCGCTGCGCTTCCCTCGAAATGACATAGCTTTTTATAGTTCCTCTATCCCCTATGAATTATTTCCCATCAACTATCCTCTACTCCGCATCCCGCACCCAGGGTTCCTCGCCGTTGAAATAGATAACGCTGCCTTCGGTATCAACTTTAAAATCCCAGCGGATGGTGTCCTTAGCGTCGTTATGTACATCCGAGCAGGTATAATGAAAATGGATATTGAATTTGCATTTAAGGTAACCGCACATAGTTTCCGGGTTAAAGCCACTATCGCTAATCTCAAACTCTTTCACCTCCGGCGAGCCGCCGTCTTTATTGTGGTAAGCAACCAGCCCTTCGCACATCGTCCAGTAGTTTCGGCTGCCTCTTTCGCCAAAAAGCGCACTCAAAAAATCTGTAGCTGCTATTTGCTTGCTTATTAAGCGGTGCAATAACTCATCCTCAACGGATAACGAAAACTTCTCCCCCATTTTTAGTACCCCAGGTATTTTTTAGGTATCGGGTTAGTTTTGCTTTCCTCATCAAAATACCAGGCTATTATCCAAAAGCGTTTGCCATCATTATACATCTCTATACTGTTAATGCCGCGCTCTATTACCGGTCCATCGGGCGTGTTGCGGCTTTCGTAAGTGCTCCACACATGGTATATGTTGCCAAATTGCTCCACCTTGCGGCCTATCTCCGTTTCTACAAAGCCTTCTTGCGTTAAAAACTCGTCGCTGCGTTTGTGGAACTCCTTTAGCGTCATGTAATCAAACACTTTGCTGCCATCTTTTTTTGTACGCACAGCCCCGCAACGCGGGTCGGGTATGTGCAGGCTGCTATCGCGCTGGTAGCTGGGCTTATCGCCTTTTTTAACGGTGACCACATCGTAATAGGCTTTCATTATGCCATCAAGCGTACTTACGTTATCGCCATATTTGGTTAATACTTGTGCCGATGCCGGGCGGATGAAGGCTGTAGCGATGAACAGCAAGAGGAAAAATATCTTCTTCATTGAGGGTGAGTTTAATAGAGCTAAGATAGTATATTCGCTAAATTCAATATGCGAAATCTTGCGTTGATACTTTGTTTTTTGATGGTGGCGGCTTGCAATACAGAAAGCCGTCGTCAAGAAAAAATGCTCCAAGCCCAATTAAAAAAAAAGCGCGCAGCAGCCGACTTTAAACCGTTGGGCGAAACAGAGGCTTATGATTTTATCAATCGTTATTATCTGCCACACCTGGATACATTACCCTATAAACGCAAAATATTTATTCATCCCATTACTGGAAGGGACTTCTGCGAAGTTTTTAAAAGAGATAGTTTAGCACTTGTAAAAAAAACGAAGGGCAATAATCCGAATGTTCGAGAAGTAATAACACTTCCGCCAACCGAGTTTTACGATACTACCCGTAAATGGAATGGCAGCCTGTTAAAAAACGTGCGATTGATAAAGCAAAATGAAGTAATTGACATCAGTATAGAAGGTGACGACTTTACGCGGAGATTGGCTCTATGGAGAAAGCGTTTTGGTATCGGTTATGTTTCTATTTCGTACCCGCAATATAACCCGCATACAAAAAAACTATTCTTTCGTGAATGGGTTGAGGACGGGGGATGGTGCGGCACAGGCCGCGAGCGAGAGTTTTTGTTTGTAAGAGTTGCCGGCGGATGGCGACCGATGTAGGAAATGGCGTTAACGCAAATTTAATTAAAACGCCCAACCCCTTTTTGTGTTACAATACAACACATTAGCGCATCAAACATGATAACTGCCAAGATCATCCGCCACCGCCACAAGTACCACCATTACATGAACGACGACCTGAAGGAGGTTACCGAGGAGACTTTCTTCAAGATAGTTTTTTCCGAACCATCAGAAATGGACCTGTTTAAAGAGTGGATAGTAAAACACGATGGCGAGTATAATTACAATAAGGACGAAAGCCGGCAGGAAGGCAAATTCCCCAAAGTGCCTATGTTCCATGATGAGATCTGCTGGTGCGATATCATGACCTATTACCTGCTGCATGTTTCGGGCTATAAATTTCACTCCACCATTTCTCCGTATAAGGGCGAGGTGTATGTGAGGGATTAAGTTAGTACACCAAAGCCAGCGGTCCGTCTTTGGCTACTATCACATTCCAGCCGGGTTTGGCACCGTGCCTTAGTTCGGCTATAAATTTACCGCGTAAGGTAACGCCCACCTCTATACCATCGTCGTCAGATTCGTCCCAGTCGCAATATACCTGGCCCTCTTCGGATATAGGGGTTATCATAGTGTCCTTTTTTATATAATCCGCAGGGTTCAGGGCGGGAATTTCATCGGTATTGATAAATGAGCCGGCTGGCGTTAGCGCGTTATTATAAAGCCATACGTCGGATACGATATCTTCATAAAAAAGCAGGTATGCATAGGCTACGCGCCCGTTATCCTCCACCACTACGGCGTAGGCATCATCAAACGGGCAAGGTAGGTTTAGGTAAAATTCGGGCATAGGCTTATAAACTTTCCTGGTATTCCTTTTGCAGATCGAGCAAACAATTAGCACACAGGCAGCCATCATACAATTCGCTTACGTACTGTACCTCGTTTATGCTTAGCTGCACGGTACTGCACCGGCATTTGGTGTAAGAATTGGCCTTACATTCAAACGCGCTTTGGCAGCGGTCACAATGGAGTATTTCGTGTTTGGCGGAGATCATTTTTTTCAGGTCCGGGAGATATTTTACCCGAAAGTCGGAAAGTTTTTGGTTGAAATGATCATTATAACGTAAAAGGCCGGGATGCTATGCAGCTTCCCGGTCTTTGTTATCATAGGGCAATTACCCTTTAAAAATTATACGTTAAGAAAAGGTTGCCGGCGGCCGAGTTAAAGCCCGGGGTGGTGCTGCCGCCCGTACGGGTGTTGTAATTTGCGCCAACGGTGCCCAGGCTATAACGCCCTTCCAGTGCCATCCCTATGCTTTTTGTCAGCATAAAGTTAAGCCCGATCTTTGGCGCAATGTAAGTGGTTTGCGCGTTAGATACCGATTCGGTGCTCGAAAAATTGGGGTCGTCGATAGTTATTTTATAGCTTACCAAAATAAAGCCGCCGTTTACGCCACCATAAAAGTTAATATCGCCTGCGGTTAATTCGTAGGCTATACCCAAGTATAGGCCGGTGCCGTTGAATTTGCTGAAAGTTGCACCGAAATAATTTTCATCATCATATGTAATTTGGGTTACAGCGTTTATTGGCTTGTAACTGCGATGATCTACCGTGGCGGAGTATAGCAGGCTGCCCATGCGGCGCATTACGCTTACGCCAAAAGTTGGCGAACCCTTGTAGCTATCTTTTAACTCGCCCATCGGCGATTCGTAACCGCCGTTGAATGCCATTAACCAGCCATCCTGCCGTACGGTGCCGCCGCTGCTGCTATTGCTGCCGCTCATTACATCGCCGTCGGCGTTCATGCCACGGGTCCGTTGCGCATTGGCTGCCGAAAAAATGAACATCGATAAAACAAAAGAAAGGGTAGCTAAGCGGAATTTGGTGCGCAGGTTTATACGGGGGGCCATTTATAAGGTGAGGTTATATGTTGTGCCCCTAATTAACGCAATTATTTTGACTTTGAGGCAAATATTTGGAAAGTTAACCGTAGGGCTATTTCACGGGCATAGCCCCCTCTAAATCTCCCCCGGAAGGGGAGACTTAAACTTCGTCCGCCCTATTTTTTAAGTCCTCCCAACCGGGGAGGATTATTTCATGAGGGCATCGCCGTTTAGGTGGGGCTAAAAACAATGATAAAATGACTAGAATTCCTTATCAAATGCAAAAGGCCCCGGTTGGGGCCTTTGAATCTGTTAGCATTAAACGTTAGTTTCTTTAACGGGCGCCGGTTCTGGCGTTGTTCCGCTTTGCGCTTCTTTAAAGTCTTTCATGCCTTTGCCCAGGCCTCTCATCATTTCGGGTATTTTTTTACCGCCAAATAATAGTAAAATGGCAACTAATATTAAAATGATCTCCGGTGCTCCTAATCCCATAATGTTGTTTTTTTATTGGTGAATATAAATCGATATACGCAAATAACTGCCTTACGATTTTAATAAAAACAAGTTTAAGTAAATTTATGAGGAAAACGAAATAAAGATTAGCGCCCGCCTTAAGTTTTAGTTTGCTATTTGGAAGTGCATCCAGTCGTAATCTTTCTCCCTGCCCAGGCTCTGCCACCCGTGTTTGTAAAATATATCAATAAATGCTTTATACTCGGGGCGCGCAAAACGGGCGGTAGTATGAGTTTCGTGCAACAGGTTCCTATCCGGATCTATATCTATCGCCAAACCCCAGGAATGCACGGACGGCGTAGTTGTGCTGCCCCTCATTAGCCGGTAATTAAAGCATCCTCCGTAATCGTCCAACTGAAGCTCCTTTATCTTGGCTATGCCATACACGGCCAGTATTTCGGCAAAAATGGCTTTCAGGCTATCAGCTGCGGCCTTGTGGCACTGTATTTTTTTTGTGTAGGTTTTTGTTTCCCAGTTCAAATACATGGGGTACGGCAAATCGATAGTTACCAGGTAACCCGCGCCTGTTTTATTGGGCGTGCCGTACTTTTTAATTAACTGTTCTGTAGTGATCATATTATGATGGTTTAATAGGTTACATGGCTATAAATACCGAAACGCTAATAAAAAGCCGAACAGGGGTTTTATTGCAGGCACTATGGGTGCGGCAATTTAAACTTCAACTTTATTACTAATTCCGTTATTTTTTCAACGCTGCTGTAAGAGGGGGAATCTTGGCGTTGGGTTTTGCATTACAAATATAATATTCTATTTAGTTTAACTGCAAGGTTTTACGGATTTTTTTGAGGGGTGATAATTCGGGGGAAAACATGATTGAATGCCAGGCAAAAAAGGTTAGCCAGTTAGCTGACGGAAGCTGAAAGCTTTGGCAATGCGCACCACGAGATACGCTATCGCTAATCTCGCGGCAGCGAAAACATTCACGCAAAAAGGCCGGGAAACTTTGCAGTTCCCCGGCCTTTGGTATGTTTGAGTAAATCCGTTCAAAGACGCGAAGTATCGCGTCTCTACGGGTTGTTATGCTGAACAGGTTACGCAGCCTTCTTCCATCGAGCAAGATGGGCCTGCCGGTACATCCTCCATTGCGCTATCGGCAACAACTTCGGGTATAACCGCCTCCATGTTTTTGCCGGACTGGTTCTCAACCGTAAATTTAACCGCTTGCGATGCTGCCTGTGTACGCAGGTAGTACATACCTGTTTTAAGGCCTTTCTTCCATGCGTAAAAGTGCATCGAAGTAAGCTTGCTTGCGTTTGGCGAGTTGATGAACAGGTTAAGCGATTGCGACTGGCAAATGTACGCGCCCCTATCGGCAGCCATATCGATAATGTTACGCATCTTAATTTCCCATACGGTTTTGTACAGGTCTTTAATTGCTGCAGGTATCTCGGCAATATCCTGGATAGAACCGTTTGCAGTAATGATCTTATCCTTCATGGCAGGTGTCCACAAGCCAAGGTTTACCAGATCGCGCAGCAGGTGTTTGTTTACAATAACAAACTCTCCGCTTAATACGCGGCGGGTGTAAATGTTTGAGGTGTATGGCTCAAAGCACTCGTTGTTACCCAATATCTGCGAAGTTGATGCAGTTGGCATCGGCGCTACCAGCAGCGAGTTACGCACGCCATGGTTCATTACATCAAGGCGCAGGTTGTCCCAATCCCAACGGGTGCTTGCCGGTTTCTCGTTCCAAAGATCGAACTGGAATTTACCTTCAGACAGTGGCGAACCTTTAAAGGTTTCGTAAGCACCATCTTTGATGGCCAAATCCTTGGAAGCCGTCATGGCTGCAAAGTATATGGTTTCAAATATCTCTTTGTTCAGTTGTTTTGCTTCGTCGCTTTCGAAAGGTAAACGCAGCAGGATAAAGGCATCTGCCAAACCCTGTACGCCTAAACCTATTGGGCGGTGGCGCAGGTTGCTGTAACGTGCTTCTTCTACCGGGTAAAAGTTGTTATCGATGATCTTGTTCAGGTTTAAAGTAGCCTGGTAAGTCACTTCGTACAGTTTAGCATGGTCAAACTCGCCGTTTATTACATAACGTGGCAGGGCTAACGATGCCAGGTTACAAACCGCTACCTCTTTATCAGATGTGTACTCGATAATTTCGGTACAAAGGTTAGAGCTTTTTATAGTACCCAGGTTTTGCTGGTTGCTTTTTGCGTTGGCAGCATCCTTGTATAACAGGTACGGTGTACCGGTTTCTACCTGGCTATCTAACACGGCAAACCAAAGTTCCTGTGCTTTTATGGTTTTGCGGGCACGGCCTTCGCGCTCGTAACGGGTGTACAGTTCTTCAAATGCTTCGCTGTGGCAATCCGCTAATCCCGGTGCTTCGTGCGGGCAAAAAAGGCTCCAGTCTTCGTTTGCTTCCACGCGTTTCATAAACAGATCGCTTACCCAAAGGGCGTAGAACAAATCGCGGGCGCGCATTTCTTCTTTACCGTGGTTTTTACGCAAATCAAGGAATTCGAAGATGTCTGCATGCCATGGCTCTAAATAGATAGCAAAGGCACCTTTACGCTTGCCACCACCTTGGTCGACATAACGGGCGGTATCGTTAAATACTTTCAGCATTGGGATAATACCGTTACTGGTGCCGTTTGTACCGCTGATGTACGAACCTGTAGCCCTTACATTGTGGATGCTTAAGCCAATACCACCTGCGCTCTGCGAAATTTTTGCAGTTTGTTTAAGCGTATCGTAGATGCCTTCGATGCTGTCATCCTTCATGGTTAACAGGAAGCACGACGACATTTGTGGTTTTGGTGTGCCTGCGTTAAACAAGGTTGGCGTAGCGTGGGTGAACCAGCGCTCGCTCATCAGGTTGTAGGTTTTGATAGCGCTTTCTATATCCTCTTTGTGGATCCCTACCGATACACGCATAAATAAATGCTGCGGGCGTTCGGCTATTTTACCGTCTATTTTCAGCAGGTACGATTTTTCTAAGGTTTTGAAACCGAAGTAATCGAAACCAAAATCGCGGTCGTAAATGATGCTGCTGTCTAATAATTCGGCATTATCGCGGATGATCTCGTACACATCGTCGGCAAGCAAAGCAGCGTTTTTGCCGGTTTTTTTGTCAACGTATTCGTACATACGTTTCATAGTTTCCGAGAACGACTTGGTGGTGTTTTTGTGCAGGTTACTCACCGCTATACGCGAAGCAAGCAAAGCGTAATCGGGGTGCTTGGTGGTTAACGATGCCGCCGTTTCTGCTGCAAGGTTATCCAGCTCAGACGTGGTAACACCGTCGAACAAGCCCTCAATTACTTTTTTAGCTACATCAATCGGGTCTACCAGGTTAAACCCGTAACACAGTTTTTCAATCCGCGCTGTAATTTTGTCGAACTTTACTGTCTCTCTTCTGCCGTCTCGTTTTAATACGTACATATTGGTTGTCTTTAAATAGTTAGTGTCAAGTAATGGGGACTTTAACCAACAGTTATATATAATTTAATTAAGGGTCGTGTTGTTATTAATAAAGCATCATTTTTAAAAGCCCTCTCCTTTGGAGAGGGTTGGGTGAGGCTTCTCTAAAAATCCTCGTCTAACGAGAATGATTTGTTTTCCGGTGTGCCGTTCAATACACCGCTTTTTTGGTAATCGCCTACGCGTTTTTCAAAGAAGTTGGTTTTGCCCTGCAGGCTTATCATCTCCATAAAATCAAACGGGCACGATACGTTGTACACCTTCGGGTAACCCAGTTCGTCCAGCCACCTGTCCGCAACAAACTCTATGTACTGGCTCATCATTTTGGCGTTCATGCCAATCAGGCTCACAGGCAACGCATCGCTCACAAATTCTTTCTCTATCTCTACTGCATCGGTAATAATTTTGGTTGCGGCCTCGGTGCTTAGTTTGTTCTCCAACATTTTGTACAGCAAACAAGCAAACTCGCAGTGCGAGCCTTCATCGCGCGATATCAGTTCGTTGCTAAAGGTCAATCCGGGCATCAAGCCACGTTTTTTGAGCCAGAAGATAGAGCAGAAGCTACCAGAGAAGAAGATGCCTTCTACCGCAGCAAATGCTACCAAACGCTCGGCAAAGCTGCCGTTGTTTATCCAGCGCAGTGCCCATTCTGCCTTTTTGGTTACGCAGGGAATGGTATCAATTGCGTGGAACAAACGGTCTTTTTCGGCCGGGTCTTTTATGTACGTATCAATCAGCAACGCGTAAGTTTCCGAGTGGATATTCTCCATCATGATCTGGAAGCCGTAAAAGCAGCGTGCCTCGGGTAGTTGCACCTCGCTCATAAAATTAATGGCCAGGTTCTCGTTCACAATGCCATCGCTGGCAGCAAAAAATGCCAGGATGTGCGATATAAAATGCTTTTCGCCGGGGTTTAAATTCTCCCAGTGTTTCATATCGTCGCTTAAGTCAATCTCCTCTGCGGTCCAGAAGCTGGCCTCTGCTTTTTTATACATTTCCCATATTGCGGGATACTTGATGGGGAGGATTACAAAGCGGTCTTTGTTCTCTCTCAGCAATAATTCGGTTTCCTCTGGCATCTCGTATTTGTATGTTTTAATTTCTCAATTTTTCAGTCCCGGTTTTCGCCGCTAAAGCTATTTTGCGTACGGCAGGTATGCAGACAGGTGTACCACACGAGTTTTAAATTGGCAAACGTGCCGCTCTTATTTACTCGCCCCAAACACCCCCACTTATCTGCTATTAAACTTTATATTTTAATACACATCGCCCATGGTTTCAAACATGGGTTTCTCCAATTTTACCGCCGGTAGATGCGGTAAACGGATAGCGTTGATAGAACTTATGCTTCAAAGATAGGGCATCGCTCCATTGGATGTTAGTCTAAGTTTTTAACACCCCCTATAAGTTATAAACAATAAAAAATAATTTTAGATACTGTTGCAAATGCCGCACCAATTTCAACCTGCTAACCACCAATGCATTACTAAAGCCAACTAAACGCTTTGAGGACGAAAATTGGTAACATTGGCATTACATTAACTTCATTTTTAGTTTACCTTAAACCGACAAATCGGAAGTAAAAAAAAGTGCCAACCAAGCCAAATTAAGGCTTTTATGAACCAGGTAGAAATACGGTATTTTGCTCCCCGCTGCCCACATGATGAATTGTGGAAAACAAAAATTCCGGCTTTTTTTTGCGGCCGGAATTACATTAAAATTTCGCCAACCGAATTATTTTACCTCATCTGCCGAAACGAATTTCATCGACACGGAATTAACGCAGTGACGGGTATTTTTAGGTGTTAAATACTCCCCCTGGAAAACGTGGCCCAGGTGAGCGCCACAGTTGGCGCAAAGTATTTCGGTGTTGGATTATCTTTAATACCAAAATCAAAAAATGGCAATTCGCAACGTGGTATAGATTTGTAAAGCGATGATGCACCAATAAAATTAAAAGACATGTAATAATAATAATTCGATCATTCTTTACAATTGGAAATGCATAGAAGAAAATTAGGGTAATTAAAATAGGAAAAAAACCACCTGCAAGATTGCTAACAACTGAAAACACCTATGTCGAGTTCAAAAACCACTTTAAATCACTCAAAACGCACGTTTTGTCTAACAATATAGCGTTTTGAATTAAAAAAAGTGTGGAGAAACCTCGTGAAAATGTTAACTTGTTGAAAAACCTTTATTGCACAATAAAATTAGACTAATAACTTTGTATAATACAAAAGCCCCAAGATTACTCTCAGGGCTTAGGGAGGGCCGGACGGAATTTTACCGTCTTGTCAAGTTAGATCCTGACCGTGTATCAACTAATATCGGATAACCCCTTATCGTCGGGGGATTTCCCTCTTTCAGCACCAACTGAACCTGGCCGTTCGAGGTGGTATGCTTCAAAGATAGGGCATCGCTCCATTGGATGTTAGTCTAAGTTTTTAACACCCCCTATAAGTTATAAACAATAAAAAATAATTTTGGATACTGTTGCAAATGCAGATGCTAGTTCCAACCTGTTAAATTCCAACGCATTACCATTGCTACTTAAACTCAAGTTAGCACAAAATTTGGCAACATTCGCATTACATTAACTTCATTTTTAGTTTACCTTAAACCGACAATAAAGCTTAAAAAAAGTGCCAATCAAACTTAATTAAGGCCTTATGAATCAGGTAGCATTATGCTGCCTTACATTCTGCTGTCAACATTCTAAATTGTGGAAAACAAAAATTCCCACCTTTCTTCGGCAGGAATTTCTAAAAAATTTCACTGCCTTAATTATTTTGCCGCGCCAACTGGGACAAACTTCATTGATACTGAATTTACGCAGTGACGGGTATTTTTAGGTGTTAGATACTCCCCCTGGAAAACGTGGCCCAGGTGCGCACCGCAGTTGGCACAAAGTATTTCGGTACGGCGCCCGTCGGCATCGGTTTCCCAGCGTACGGCACCGGCTATCTCATCATCAAAGCTCGGCCAGCCGCAATGCGATTCGAATTTTGATTCGGAAGTGTAAAGCGGCGCGTCGCAACGTTTGCAAACGTATAAGCCCTCGGCCTTGTTATTTAATAAGCTGCCGGTAAAAGGGCGCTCGGTACCTTTATGTAGTATAATGTATTCTTCTTCGGGTGTTAGCTTGTTGTATTCCATATTATTTTATGATTTCACCGATTAATTTTTGTGATTTCACCGATTTTATGATTTGATTTCACCGATCACACGGATTGATTACACCGATTTTACGCTCGGTTATCCCGTTTCATCTATATAAATATACGACAATTTAGGCGCATTAAATGTTTCGCGAGGCGATGTTTACACTGGTTTGACGGAGGAGTTGCCCGCTTTTATTTCCACAACAATAGCCTGTGTAATACGTTCAACAAGTATATATTCCACGCATGAATTTCATCCTGTTACTCGCATTTTTCTTTCCGGTACAACATAACACCCAGGCAGTAGCCATTATGCCGGCAAAGGTTGATACGGCGCGCATTGATACCTCGCGCTATTCAGTGCTACCCTTCAACAAGCAACGCGATAGTTTTATTTTTAGCGAATACTATTTCCCGGCAAGCATTTCTGCGGAGGACATTAAAAAAATAGAGAAGATCATATCCGTAACCGTTGCCGAGCACAACAAGCAATCAAAAAGCGGCATTAAAAACCCGGGCAAATATTATAAGCAAATCATCGCCGTAACCAATGGCAATAACCAAAAAGAAGTTTGGGTAAATTGCTTTTGTACCCCATACGAAAAACGGCACTGGCGTAAGGGCGTTGTACTGGTTTTAGACGGCGGCCCATGCTTCTTTAATATCAAGATAAACCTAAGCATCAATACGGTGACGAGTTTGGCGGTGAATGGAAGTGCGTGAGCCGCAATTCAGAAGCAAGAAGTCAAGATTCAAGAGCCAAGAGGGAAACTCGATATAGTTGGGTCTTCTTGTTTCCTATGTCTTGACTTCTTATGTCTAAATCCTGCTCCCCCTTCAGGGGGTTGGGGGGCTCGCGACCAAGTCGAGGTGATACTCCTGTATCAACGGCGGGTTTTCCGGCGTGAGGGTAAAGCTTACGCGGATATTGGCTTTCTCTCCCTTAATAATAAAATACCCACGCAGCTGGTTCTCGGCAACTAGGTCGCCAATGTTTTGGGTTTTGCCTGCTTTAGCAAAGGCATCGTCAACCGCTATTTTTAATTTATCGGGGAAGTAATCTAAAAAGAAATTATCAGCAAATATGCCGCTGGCTTTGGCGGTGCTCCAGTCGGCGATAACTTTTAGCAGCTCAGCCTTGCGCTGGTTTAAGATAGCTGATGCCGGCAACACGCGGGGTTTTATGCCCGAAAGCATCAACAGGGTATCCAGCGCGGCGTTGTTGATAGGTGCCGCACGTGCATAAGTTACATTGCCAAAGGATACGACCCCCACCCCATAATCGGGCATTACATTCCACTGGCTGCCGAAGCCGGGCAGGCCGCCGGTATGGCCTACATAAATGCGGTTATCGCAGTCCTTCATCCAGCGCAGG
Source organism: uncultured Mucilaginibacter sp. (assembly GCF_946481715.1). The sequence goes on from NZ_CAMLOV010000035.1 coordinate 24,834, forward strand.
CCGTAAGCATAGGCCGTAACATTGGGGCAAGGCCTGCCGGTTGGGGTTTTGGCATTGGCGGTTAAATAATTTACATCCCAGGGGTACTGCATCTCGCGCACCGAACTCCGCTTAACCGGGCCGGTTTCGGCATCGTTGCGCACGGGCCAGGCGTTTAGGTGCAGGGCCATGTATTTGCTAAAATCTTCTATACTGGTTATCAGCCCGCCCATGGCGCCATAAGCACCATCATGCAGCAGGGGCTGCTCTACCCATTGCCCGTCCAGCCAGCGGTAACCGTGGGCCAGTTTATTTTTTGGTACGGCATCGTATTCCCAATAGGTATGCAACATACCCAGCGGCTTTAAAATATTGTTGGTGATATAAGTTTGATACGTTTGTCCGCTTACTTTTTTAATGATGTAACCCAGTGTGGCAAAACCCAAATTGCTGTACTCGTAACCCAAACCCGGATTGGTAGAAAACTGCACCCCCTTTTTATAAATCGCTATCAGTTGGGCGTCGCTAACGGCAAGCTGCCTGTCGCCCCATGGGTTATCCTCCGGGTAGCCGGCGGTATGGGTAAGCAGGTTGCGTACGGTAATCGGCGTGGCATCTTTAGTGAGATATTTGGTACCCTTCATTTCGGGGATGTACAGGTAGGCGGGATCATCCAGTTTTAACCTCCCTTCATCGCGCAGTTTTAAAATGGCCATGGCAGTAAGGCTCTTGGTCATGCTGGCAATGCGGAACTCAGATGTAGCATCAACCGGCAGCTTTTTAGCAATATCGGTATAACCTATCCCGCCGGTATGCACCAGTTTACCATCCACAATAATGCCATAGGCGGTGCCCGGCCAGTGGTTTTTCTCGGCGTAATCTTTATACAACTGGTCGATAACCGGGTAAGTGGCCTCAATCTTTTTCAGCCTGTCGGCATCGGTAAAAGTTGCGGGTTTATATTGGGCAAGGGCTAAGGTTGGGAGGGATAAGAAGATGCAGAGGGATTTGCGCATGGTGATGTTGGATGATGACCGAATTTAAGAAAAATTTGTCTGAACTCGAATTTGTCGAATTTATCGGCAGGATACGTTAACTACTTCCCTTCCCAAAAAGATTTGATGGTTTCGATCTTAATATCATCACCCGCGAAACACGCTACTCCAATATAATTTCTTTCTTTAGAAATTGTTACAAAAGCAAATTCGATGATCTTATGGCGATCGGTTAGCGTATATAAATAAGAGATGGATTTGCCATTGTCTGATGAATGGTATTGTTCATAAGCGGGATCTTTTTCTATGGCGGCAACAAGTTGTTTAGCCACTGCTGCAAAACGTTCTGCCGATACCGTAAAGTTAACGTGTTTATACAGTTTTATCTGGCCGAAAACACGCGCCATAACATTGCCTACAGGCATATTTTTAGACGCATTTTTTATCTCTTCGTCGCTCATTGTTACGGCGCGATAACCTGTTTCTGCCGAATAGGCTTTAAAATACTTGTCGGCCATTGTTTGTGCTGTAGGTTCCTGGCTAAAACAGCATTTGCCAACGAAAAGGAGGGCCAGCATTAAATATATTGCTTTCATACTTATTGATTTGATGATTGATTAATATTTGACAGGTTATTGGTAGTTTCACTTATCACATCGGTACTTTCATTTAAAAGTTTCGACATGTGGATCAGGTCTGCTTCCATTTGCTTTTGCACTATTAGCAGATGCGCTGCCTGCCGCTGTCGGTAATAGTGGTTGCCGAATAACATCAGGCCGGTCACAAATAATATTGCGGCGGCAACTTTCAATAAAACCCCAATGCGGAAGGTGTTGGCCGGTTTGATGGGCATGGCTTTGAGATCATCACCCGGATGAGTTATTTCCTGCGCATTGCGGATAGCTTTAAAAATCCCCCCATCTAACTCATCCAAATCCTGTACTCCAAAATATTCTTTAAGCTCTCGTTCCTCCGCTAAAGTAGTTTCGGCTTTCCAGTATTTTTGCAGCAAGCCTGTTTTATCTTTTCCCATTTGTTTTCTTTTTTAAGTATTGCCTCGCCCTAAACAGGTAAACCTTAACTTGTGCTTCACTGATGTCGAGGACGGCGGCAATTTCCTTGTACTCCATTTCTTCAATTTCGCGCAGGTGTAATATATCCCTTTGCAACTGTGGCAACTTGCTTATCAGGCTATAAAACCTCAAGCGCAGCTCCGCAATTACAATGTTGCTTTCTGTTTCGTTTTCGCCGGTTTGTTCGGTAATGTCGTCTAAAGATATATAAGCCCGTGTCTTGTCTTTCTTTACTTTATTAAGGTAAATATTACGTACCATCCGCATAGCATAAGCTTCAAAGCTTTGCCAGCCGGCCCAACTATCCTTTAGCTCCCACAACTTCAGAACAGTTTCCTGGTAAATATCCTCTGCATCATCCACATTTTTTGTAAGCGACAACGCAAAGCGGTAAAGCTTAGGCCGGCAATCTAAAATTTGATCATGATGCGAACTATTCATTTATGTGGGAGACAAAAAGGCTGGTACAAAAGTTACATTTATTTTAAAATGCGTTGCTGCAGTTTTGGTAATGACTGGCAGGCAACGGCTACATGGACGTGTTTAAAATAAAAAAGCCCCGGTCTTTCAACCAGGGCTTCAAATATTATCAGGTGCAAATCACCTTTCAGCTTTTGCCTTTATGCTAACTTCGCCAACTCCTCTGCCATGGCAGCGCCAATTTCGGCAGGAGATTCTACTACGCGGATACCACACTCGCGCATGATGGCCATTTTTGCAGCTGCGGTATCATCGGCACCGCCAACAATTGCGCCTGCGTGGCCCATACGGCGGCCCGGAGGCGCTGTTTGGCCGGCAATAAAGCCAACCACCGGTTTGGTACCATTTGCCTGTATCCAGCGGGCAGCTTCGGCTTCCATGCCACCGCCTATCTCGCCTATCATAATAATACCGTGGGTATCCGGGTCGTTCATCAATAATTCAACCGCTTCTTTGGTTGGGGTACCGATGATCGGGTCGCCGCCAATACCTATAGCAGTTGTAATGCCTAAACCGGCTTTCACCACCTGGTCAACCGCCTCGTAAGTAAGCGTACCCGATTTTGAAACCACGCCTACATTACCTTTTTTGAAGATAAAGCCCGGCATAATACCAATTTTGCTTTCATCAGCAGTGATAATGCCCGGGCAGTTTGGCCCAATCAGGCGTGCATCCTTATCTGATAAATATTCTTTAACCTCAATCATATCCTTTGTAGGGATACCTTCGGTAATACAAACTATAACCTTAATGCCCGCTTCGGCAGCTTCCATAATAGCATCGGCGCCAAACGGCGGCGGTACAAAAATGATAGATACATCGGCACCGGTTGCAACAACCGCATCTTTTACGGTGTTAAAAACAGGCTTGCCTAAATGTGTTTGGCCGCCTTTGCCAGGTGTAACGCCACCTACCAGTTGGGTACCATACTCAATCATTTGTTCCGCATGATAGGTACCTTCTTTGCCGGTAAAACCCTGCACTATTACTTTAGAATTTTTATTTACGAGAACGCTCATCGGCTTTTTGATTTTTGTATGGCAAAGCTAAAGTTATTGCCCTTAAAGTCAAATTAAATTTTAGCTACGGTTTATTTTTTACACAAGTGTGAGGGCATACCAATAACTATCCCCGGCAGGGGTAAAACAAGGGAATTTTATCGAAAAATAACAAAGCGCGTAGTAACAGCAAAAACACATACCGCCATTGGGTACTGAGGCGGGCTGCTTGTTTATTATACGGCAATTACTGCAAGGGGTTTGTAAGCTTAAGGTACGGCATGCGTTCGCTTCCAACTTTGGCCAGGGGTATAGGCTGTGCTATCTTACCAGGGCCGCTGCTTAAATTGTACACCAATAATATTATTAGTGGAACCATAAAAAGTAAAAGCACCCCCAAACAAATCATTATATAAATGATGCCGGATAACTGGGGGAGAAAGCCGCGTTCATGGTTAAATGTTGTTTTCATATATGTAGCCCGGTATTAATTACACCTATTGATGAATAATAACCAGCAGTTAAAGGAATTGTTTACGCAGAAAACATTTTTTTCAATTAAAATACTTTCTGCTACCGCCGGAAGCATCAAAAGGCCATTTTATACCTGTATAAACGTAATGTTTTGTTTTTTCTTGTACGGCCAAACGGGTAAATAGTTGCCCCTGGGCCATTTATAAACCACGCTGCCCACTCGTTAAATACATCCTCACCAGATTTAAAAGCGGCCGGGCTTTATAGCTATACGAGGTTGTATTTAGGCTAAAGATATGTAATTTTCTTGATACAATAGCAGCGGATAGCATGCATTAATAAAACTTTTTATGCCCCGCAGGCTATTGGATAACACAGGCATGGGTTAACAACTTTAAACAAATTGTTAAAAATACCACCCCTCATTTTATTGTTAAAGAATGTTAAACATTTATTGCCTTTAGCATCAGCGAGTTAATTTTATGGCACCAAATGAAAGGCCTGCTGCTGATACTATTCCTTTTTCTCGTTGCCGGGGCCAATGCGCAGGTAATTAGCGGCAAGGTAATTGACAAGGACACCCGCCTGCCTATGGCATATATCGTCGTCGCCTCCAACTCCGGCACAGCTTTTACCGATGATAAAGGCATGTTTACGCTGAGGATAACCGGTAATTTTGACACCATCCGCATTAATACGATGGGTTATAAACCATTTAAAATGCCGGTAAGCCGCTGGGGCAGTTTTATGCGGGTGGTAGAGATGGAGGTAAAGTACACGCAGCTTGGCGAGGTAAGCATTAAGGCGAAGCGCAATTATTTTAAAGATTCGGTAAGCCTGCGGCAGGAGTACGCCAAACAATTCAATTTCAGGGGGCCAAAATTCAACGAGATCGTCCGCATGCCATCCGCAGCTATGCCGTTTGCAGGCATCACCATTGATGTGGGCAACCTGTTTAGGGCCATCAACAAAAAACACAGCCGCGATTACAGACTACAGCAAGTATTATTGCGCGATGAGCGCGAAAGCCACGTAAGCGCGCGCTTTACCAAAACACTTGTAAATAGCATCACCGCTTTGCAGGGCGATTCGCTGGAGAATTTCATAAGCAGTTGCCGCCCATCAGCTGTAGCGCTGGATAAGTTAAACGATTATGATTTGATCCAATACATTAAAACTAACCTGGTAAAATTCAGGTTAAATGGCGGCAGGAAGGATGAATTGCCCAGGATGCTAAAGGAAGGGGAATCGTTGGAGTAACAATGATGATGTTTAGCAAAAACAATTTTATTACCAGGGGCCAATTGTTAACTTTATCCTCGTGTGCCTGCAAGCCTTTGCCCGGCGCATAAACCAATTAACCATGAAACAATTATTACCCCTCTGCTGCTTTTTGCTACTTTCGGTAGCCGCATCTGCCCAAAAAAACCAGCATGCCGGCTTTCCCGCCCGCATTACCCCGTTTGATAAAGGATGGCTGTTTACAAAGGATAGTGTTACCCGTGCCGAGCAGGTAACATTTAGCGATACCCGTTGGCAGAAAGTTGAACTACCGCATGATTGGAGCATTGAAGACCTGCCCAACCAAACCGCCGGCGAAACCGTTGGCCCTTTTACAAAAAGCGCTGTTGGCAAAGGTGCTACAGGTTTTACCCTCGGCGGCACCGGCTGGTACCGCAAACGGTTTGTAACCGGCAAAGAGATGCAAGGCAAACTTGTCAATATTAATTTTGATGGCGTTTATATGAATTCGGACGTGTGGCTAAACGGGCACCATTTAGGCAACCACCCTTACGGTTACACGCCATTTTATTATGATTTAACGCCTTACCTAAACGCGCCGGGGCAGCAAAACATTTTAGCCGTAAGGGTAAAAAACGAGGGGCGGAATTCGCGGTGGTACAGCGGCTCGGGCATATACCGCCATGTGTGGTTAACTACTACCAATATTACGCATATCATTCCCTGGGGAATATATATTACCACCCCAACGGCATCAGCAAAAACTGCTGCAGTTACTATTAAAACAACGCTAAACAAGGGCAAAGTGGCCAACGGTAAAGTAACGCTGGTTACCACCCTTATAGGCCCCGGCGGAAAGATCGCAGCTGTATCTCACAAAAGCCTTTATGTTGCCAATAGTGCGTTACTGGCCGATTCGCAAACCCTGGTAGTACCGCAACCCGTTTTATGGGATGTAAATGCCCCCCGCCTTTACAAAGCCGTTTCGGAAATTAAAGTTAACGGCAAAGTTACCGACCACGTAGAAACGCCCTTCGGTATCCGTACCATACAAATAGATGCCGCCACCGGCTTTATGCTAAACGGCAAAAGAGTACTGCTTAAAGGCGGCTGCATCCATCACGACAATGGCCCGCTTGGTGCAGTTGCCATTGGCCGTGCGGAAGAACGGAAAATTGAACTATTAAAACGCAACGGTTACAACGCCATACGCACCAGCCACAATCCGCCATCGAAGGAGTTGCTTGATGCCTGCGACCGGCTGGGCATGCTGGTAATTGATGAAGCTTTCGATATGTGGCAGAAAGGTAAAAACCCTGCCGATTATCACCTGTATTTTGATGAATGGAGCCACAAAGATTTGGAAGCGATGATCCTGCGCGACCGCAACCATCCGTCGGTGGTCATCTGGAGCATAGGCAACGAGATAGCCGAGCGCGTTGATAGCGCCGGGCTGGCCATCACCAAAAAACTGGTTGCCGGGGCACACTATTTAGACCCTACCCGCCCGGTAACCGAAGCGCTGTGCAGTTTTTGGGAGCCCGCCAATCAGGGCAAAACATGGGCATCAACCGCGCCGGGCTTTGCCATACTTGACGCCGGGGGATACAATTACCAGCTAAAAGAATACGAGGCGGACCACAAACTGTACCCAAACCGGCTTATGATAGGTACCGAATCTTTCCCTACAGAGGCCTTGGAAAACTGGACAATGGTTGAGCAACACCCGTATTTACTTGGCGATTTTGTATGGACAGCAGTGGATTACCTGGGCGAAGCATCTATAGGTAATACGCGGCTGGATACTGTTAAAAGCATGAAATTTGACCTGGGCTGGCCATGGTATAACGCCTGGTGCGGCGATATAGACCTTATTGGCAACAAAAAACCACAAAGCTATTACCGCGATGTAGTTTGGCGGCAAAAGCCAATTGCTATGGCCGTGCACATGCCCGTATCAAAAACCCTGATAGAAAATGTAAGCCCCTGGGGATGGCCGCTTGAATTGCAAAGCTGGACCTGGCCCGGCAACGAAGGAAAGGATTTAGAAGTGCGGGTATTTTCGCGCGCAGCAACGGTGCGGCTGTTGCTGAATGGCAAAACGATAGGCGAACAGCAAATCCCGCCCGGCAGTATTACCGCCGTTTTTAAGGTGCCCTACCAGCCGGGTACATTAACTGCCGTAAATGTTACCGGCGGCAAAGCAAGCGATAGCATTTCATTTAAAACAGCCGGCAAAGCAAAACGGATAAGGCTAATTGCCGATAGGGCCCTGATCAGCAATAGCAGGGATGCCCTCTCCTATGTAACGGTTGAGGTGGTGGATGCTAACAACCAGCTTGTGCCGGATGCCGAAATACCAATACACTTTACCGTAAGTGGTGCCGGCGAACTGGCCGCCGCGGGCAATGCCAGCCCCAACCAACCGGCAAGTTTCCGCCTGCCGCAAAGCAACACCTTCCGCGGGCGATGCATAGCAATACTTAGGCCAACAGATAAAACCGGCACCATACATTTAACAGCAAGCGCACCGGGGCTACTGCCGGCAGAAGTCGAGGTGGTTGTTGAGGAAAAATAATTTATTTTTTTGGAGTTGTAACGAGCGAAATTTTACGTGCTTATTTTAACGATACTTATGACATTAATCGTAGGGTTTGGCGATCTACAGTCGAGAGGGACTGATTCAGGTGGCGATATTATTTATCATCATCAAGGATTGCCTTTTACCGGTGTAATACAAGAACGGATGGACGATATCTTGGTAGGTGAAGCGGAATTCACAGACGGGCATCGGGGAGGTGTGCAACGCGAGTATGATAGGCATAATGGCCAATTATTGGAAGAATACACTATTCGTTTTAATAAAATGGAAGGCGATTTTAAGGAGTGGAATAATAATGGAATCTTGATTAGCCACACTGTATGGTTGAACGGGAAATGTATAGAAACAAAACTTTAACCATTTCATCGTCACAACAGTGTCTATCGATAAATTTAAGTTAACCCATAAATTCCGGCACCGAATTACGTCGGCCCCAAACAAAATAGTCCGCATTGCGGACGGCCAATTTTGTAGCAACGGGTTTCAACCCGTTGTTGCATCAAATCATACAAAGCGAGTTCCGTAGGAACGTGGCATATTTGACGGGCGAAAATGGATATTATATGTCCCGAGCCTACCGCTCTCTATTATTTGTGTCGCTTTAGTTAATTGATTAAAATCCGTTGCTACAATATTTATCGAGGCTCTGCCTCTTTAAATAGATCCATCCGTTTTATGAGTTAACTTAAATTCGCTATAGGACCCCGCGCAGCAGTACAGGCAACCTGTTTGCAAATTGGTTATGATGCCGGGGTGACTTCAAAGTCTCCCCTTCCGGGGAGATTATTCACAGTTGTTTTCTTTTCTATAGGCGTTCATGAAGGCTTCGCCGTTTAGAGGGGGCTATTTACCCGGCGCCGCTCACCTCGCGCCGCCTTGTCCTGAAAAAATAATCCACCAACAGCAACATGCTTACAGGAATTAAATACGGCAAAACGGAGCCAGTTATTTTCACTACCCCCATAGCTGTGCCAGCAAAATTATTCGAAATAAGTCCGTTATTTGACGTTTTGCTTTTCAAAGCTGCAAAACAAGAAATTTTGCTTGGTTTGAAACGGCGTAATGTGGTCTTCGCGGATACAACGAATCTTCTTAAAGCCTTTTCGTAGCTGGCTTTGCAATTGATCTTCCGTATATTGTTTAATGGGAAGGCCGCTGCATTTTTCCGGTCCGTTCTCCGAAAAAGTGCCGACGACAAGATAATTGCAGCAGGCATTGCCTGCAATATTTAAATAAGCTGCTATTTGATTTTCACCCGTTAAAAAATGAAAAGTTGCCCGGTCGTGCCATAAGTCGTAATGCTCATCGGTTTTAAATGTTGTAATATCCGAAACCACCCATTTAACCATTTTACTTTGAACTCCAAGCCTGGCTTTGGCTTTCTCAATGGCGGCCTCAGAAATATCCAGCACGGTGATGTTTTCATACCCACCTTGTAATAGGAAATCCACCAACTTGCTGTCGCCGCCGCCAATATCAATGATACTGGAATTTTTGGGCAAGTCAAAACCATGAATAAAATCCAGGGAAGTTTTCGGGACGGACTGCGTCCAGCTTACTTCGTCAGGCGTTTTATTCAAATAAACGTTTTCCCAATGTGCTTTTTGATTATCTTTCATCGATAAACCTCATCTTTATACGCTAAATGTCTTGATAATTCTTTACCATGAAAAATAAAATATTATTGGTCGCGATTTTCTTTTTTACTTCGGCCATGTACTCAGTTTCACATGCACAAACTTCCCCAAAAACTTTACCCTTACCCCTGGATAATTACCCATGGAAAGAAAATGAATTAATGAAGCCATCAGTTTTGGCTGCCAAGATTGCGGCACATAAAAGCGATTTGCCGATTATACTTAATATCGGAGCGGTCGAAGATATCCAAAGCGCTGTACATATAGGCGCAGCGAGTAAGACAGCTAACTTAACAAAATTAAAAAACAACGTTTCGGCACAAGCCAAAAGCAAACTAATTGTGATCTATTGTGGCTGTTGCCCATTTCCTAAATGCCCGAATATTAGGCCGGCATTTTTGGAATTGAAAAAATTAGGTTTCACCAATATTAAATTATTAAACCTTCCCGTTAACCTAAAAACGGATTGGATTTCCAAGGGCTACCCGTTGGCAGGAAGTTAAACCCAAATTGGCTACCTGAGCAAAATGGTTTATAAGGAAATAAAACCAGAGGCCCAATTAGCTGATTTCATACAAGTGATTTATGACCCGGCGGAGACGGCCTTACGGGGTCAACTGCTGCCGCCTTGTCCTGAAAAAATAATCTACCAACAGCAATACGCTTAAAGGGATCAAGTACAGCAACACCGATCCGGCAATTTTCACCACCCCTATAGCTGTGCCTGCAAAATTTAAACTCAGGCCCGAAAAGTAAGAGCTGTTTTGCAAATGGCCCAAGGTGTACCGCGAATTAACTAAAGCAACAAGCAGCAAAGCGATAAAAACACCCGAAACAATCAATTTAACCTTCGGGGTCATGACGGCTTCGGGTGCTTTACTTGCTGCCGGCTGGATTTGAGCCATTAAATTCTCTGTGAAGCCAACAGATGGCTCTGCTACAAGCTCTTGCTTTATAGCAGCTAACAAAGCAGGTTTTAAATTCAATTCCTCCTGCGCCTGCACCATTTTCATAATATTATCGGTAAAGGCAGCGCCCGGCTCCTCCAAATCGATACTTTGAATAAGTTTTTTGAATTTATCGTCCTTCATTTCAAACCAGGAATTTAAGTTCGTGTTCCAATACTTTCCTTGCCCTAAAAAGCTTTATTTTTATGTTCGATGGTGTCAAACCCGTTATCTCCTCAATTTCGCTGATGGAGTTTTCGTTAAAATAGTACAAAGTAACCAGCAGGGCATCTAATTTGGGCAATTTTTCGATAGATGCTTTTACAAAGCCCCGGCCCTCCTTTTCTGTTAGTTCTTTGTGAGGGGTGTTGGCATCGTCCGAATAATTTTCGATCGTGTCGTCGTCGATGGTGTTGATATCTATCGATTTCTTTTTTAACCGGGATACGCATATCCTGTAAGTAATAGTATAAAGCCAGGTAGAAAATTTCGATTTCCCTTCAAAAGTATGCAGCTGGTTGTAGGCCTTCATAAAACTTTCCTGTGCGGCATCCTCAGCATCTTCTTTGTTATTTAATACCCTGAACGCAATAGAATAAACAATACGCTTATTCTGTTCCACAAGATAACGGTAAGCGCTGCCATCGCCTTTCAAAACCCTGTTGATATATATTTGCTCGTCCTGCGTGTACATCCGCAGGTAAGACAGTGCACACCATCTTTCGGTTACAAAATAAATTGAATGCTGTTTTTAGTGGTTAATCCACGGTCGTTCTTGTCATAATATCGGTTGTTGTCTCCCGCAGAATTGACTCACCCCGAATGCGCTATCGCTGTTCGGCCCTCTTTACCTGCGGTAAAGAAGGCGGGGAGAAGAAAACTCCCCGTTTTCCTCCCTCAGACCGGATCCGGTGAGGCTTAAATCCGAAATCGAAATTCCGAATTCCGACATCAAATGCCCTATTTTTAAAATTTTGTAACCGATCCCCGGCGGCACCTGTCATACGGCCAAACAAAAAATATAATCATGGATGAAATATTAAGGGATTGTTTGGTTTCCATTGCGGCAATAGGGGCCATTTTCGTGATATTGTATGTAGTGCTGATGAGCCGTTTTAAAGAGCGGATGGCATTAATGGAAAAAGGCTTGTCGCCAAAAGACTTTAACAATAAACATGCGGTACAGTCGGCAACGCTTCGTTTTGGCTTATTGCTTATTGGTACGTCAATAGGCATTATGTTGGGCAATTTTGTTGCCAACCATCTTGACGTACCGCGTCAGGGTGCCTTTATTGCCATGATGTTCCTTTTTGGCGGCATCGGCCTGATAGGCAGCTACCTGATAGAAAACCGAAGTAATAAACAATAAAAAATAAAGACAATGAAAAAAATCATAACCAGGGCATCTATCGTGATGCTGATATTATCAGGTATAGGTTACACCGCATCGGCCCAACAAAACGCAACCGATGCCGAAGACCAAAAACTAAGGGCAACCATTTTGCACCTCGACAGCCTTTTTTGGAGAACATATAACGAATGCGATACCGAAAACAGCGGGCAATACTTAACCGACGACGTAAAGTTTTACCACGATAAAGGTGGCATTACCAATGGCAAAGCAGCGCTGGTTGCCAGCATCAAAAACAACATTTGCGGCAACCCCAACCAGCGCGTAAGGCGGGAAGCTGTACCGGGGACGGTAAATGTGTACCCTATGCGCAGCGGCAATATTATTTACGGGGCCATCATTTCGGGCGAGCATTATTTTTACGTAACGGAAAATAATAAGCCCGAAAAGCGCGAAGGGCTGGCCAAATTTACCCAGCTTTGGCTGTTAAAAGACAACCAGTGGAAAATGGCCGACATATTGAGCTACAGCCACGGGCCGGCACCTTACGAAAACAAAAAGCAGGCAATAACGCTGAAAGCGACCGAGTTGAAAGAATTTGAAGGCAACTATAAAAATCCAAAATTTGGCACATTCAGTTATAAAGTACAAGGCACAAATTTGTTAATGGAAGGCTCGGGCTTCAACTCCGTACTGTACCCGGAAAGCAAAACCACTTTTTTTGCAAAAGAGCGCGATTTGGAATTTGAATTTGTGAGAGATAAGAACAACCGCTTTTATAAAATAATAGTACACGAGAACGGCGCGGTAGTGGATGAGCTGCTGAGGTTTTGAGTGGATAATCGATGATCTTTTATATTCGCCGTCACCGCAGGTTCTCTCGAAGATGCCCCTGCGCAGTAGGGCAGATCTGGGATATGCATTAGCTATATATGATTAGATGTGCAATGTCCTAACGCCGCAGGGTCCTTTTTCAAAGAGACCCTGCGGGGACATAAAAGCAAGTGCAAGCGGGTTATTATCGGCAGAGGTGGGCGTGGTTGTTGGTGAAATCATTCCCGTCTCCGAGAGACCCTGCAGGGACGAAAAGGCGGATTGAACTTTTTTGACTATCTGGTAAATTCAACCCATTCTTCAATTAAACCCTTTAACTCTGTTAATGAAATTTGAATTTGCCGACTAACTATTGCATTTGGTGGGATAATTTGAATGCCATCACTAAGTATTACGCCATCGGCTGTATAGTATTCTTCGAATGGAAGATTGTTTAATGCGTGTCCAATCTCCTCCAGCAATAGTGGCCCTTCGCGTTCCCCCAGTGAATTCAACAATCCAGACAACACTAAGGCCTCAGCTGTTTTCACCGTTCTTGTGCATACAAAGGAGTCTGAAAATCCAGGGGTTTTAATTTTAAAAAAAGATAGATTGTATTGTTGTCTTTTGCTCATGGTTAAAATTTACCCTATGGTCGGTGTTATAATCGCACCACCATTGATTATTCAAAAGCTCCCACTTCAGGGGGTTGGGGGGCTCACAGGCTCCACAAACTCCTTCTCACTCTTCGCCACTACAATGGTAGCAATCCCGTTCCCTATCACATTGGTAATGGCCCGCGCTTCGGACATAAACCTGTCTACCCCAAAAAGTATCGCCAGCCCTTCTACCGGTATCAGTTTTATGGCCGTTAGGGTTGATGCCAGCACAATAAAGCCGCTGCCGGTTACGCCTGCTGCGCCTTTGGAAGTGATCATGAGGATGCCGATGATGGTAAGTTCCTGTTGTAGGGACAGGTCGATATGGAACACCTGCGCTAAAAATATAACCGACATGCTGAGGTAAATGGTGGTGCCATCCAGGTTAAAGGAATACCCGGCCGGGATAACCAACCCTACTACCGATTTGGCGCAGCCAAATTTCTCCATCTTTTCCATCATACCGGGCAATGCCGATTCTGAGGAAGAGGTACCGAACACGATGAGTATCTCCTCCTTAATATGCTTAAGGTATTTCCACAGGCTGAATTTGTACAGGTACGCGATGAAATTGAGCACCACAAAAATAAACAGCGCCATGGTAATATATACCGAAGCCATCAGCAGGCCCAAAGGCTGCAGCGTTTTGATGCCATAGGTGCTGATGGTATAAGCCATCCCGCCGAAAGCCCCCAGCGGTGCTACCCGCATTACAATCTTCATGATATTGAAGAACACCTTTGATAATTTCTCGAACGTGACGATAACCGATTTCCCGGCCTCCCCCATCCTGCTCAGTCCGAAGCCAAAAAGTATGGCAAAAAACAACACCTGCAAAATATCGCCTTTGGCAAATGCATCAAAAGCGTTATTAGGGATAATGTGGGTGAAGAAATCGGCCCACTTCATTTCGGAGGCTGCCTTTTCGTAGGCGGCCAGTTTGGTGGCATCAACCGGGGCATGGGTATTGATGAAGTTGGCGCCCGGCTTCACCAGGTTGGCCACGGTAACGCCTATGACCAGTGCCAGGGTGGTCACTATCTCGAAATACAGCAACGCTTTACCACCTACCCTGCCCACTTTTTTCATATCGCTCATGCCGGCAATGCCCAGCACAATGGTGAAAAAAATGATGGGGGCGATCAGCATGGTGATTAAGCTGATAAAAGTTTTGCTGATAAGCTGCGCCGTCGGCGCAAAGCCCTTAAAAAAATAGCCAACTACTACGCCCAAAAAAATAGCGAATAAAACCTGGAAGGTGAGGTTGCCGAGGATACGTTTCATCAAAACAATAATACTGATTTTTTGGTGAGTGGAGGATGGTGAATAGCGGGCGGAGAAACGACAAAAATTAGCAGTTTATAAGCGGCAAAACAGGCCTGCGCCCGTCTGCCGGAACCCACCCTGAATTTGATTAAAAAAGCACCGAAAAACCACAGATTTTTGAAGATTTTTAAAGGTTTCCGTTTTCTGCGAATTTGCTGTACGAAACTGTACGAACTTGTGCGAAACTGTACGAAACTGTACGAGGTTGTACGAAACTGTCCAGGATTGTACGAGGTGTACGGAAATCAAATCTCGTACAGTTTGCCGGTTCTTTTGAAGGGTTTATATCTTTCCGGTAATGCCGTTGTAGATCATTTGGCTCGCCAAAAAGGTTACCACAACCGCAAAAACCCACCGCAGCCAGCCAGACGATTTGGTATGGACCAGTATTTTAGAACCCGTTAAAGCACCCAATAAAACACCTATAACCACCGGCATAGAAATGCCCGGTTCTATATATCCCCGTTGCAGGTAAACTACGGCACTGGCAGCCGCAGTAACCCCTATCATAAAATTACTGGTAGTGGTTGATACCTTGAAGGGGATCTTCATGATGGTATCCATAGCTATAACCTTCAGCGCTCCCGAGCCGATACCCAATAAACCGGATATTACCCCGGCAAAAAGCATCATTACAAAACCACCGCCAACACGAGTAACGCCGTATTGCACGGGGTTGCCATCGCCATCGGGGTAGCTGCCTTTTAGCTTTAGTTTTTCA
>NZ_CAMLOV010000036.1 GCF_946481715.1 uncultured Mucilaginibacter sp.
TATGCCTTTTTAGATTTTTACCATGAAAAGAAAAAAATAACCACTCATTGCCTTTGCGAGGTTTTAATGACTATTCCTTATTGCCTAAACGAAATCCAGGTTAGCTATAAATCGCCCGCTCCATTCAAACAGATGGTAACGGTACGTAGATCGGAAGAAGCTTATAATTTATTACACAGCTTATGGGACCAAAACCGTATTGAATTGGTCGAAGACTTTAAAGTGTTAATGCTTAACCGTGCCTCAAAAGTACTTGGCGTTTATCATTTATGCAGCGGTGGCACCGCTGGTGTGATCGTAGATACTAAACTGATATTTGTTGCAGCGTTGAAAACCAATGCCGCTAAAATCATTCTCGCTCATAACCACCCTTCGGGCAACCTTACACCGAGCAAGCAGGATATTCAATTTACAGCAAAATTAAAATCAGCAGGCGAAATATTAGATATTGTTGAAGACGACCATATTATCGTAACGAATAATGGCTATTATTCTTTTAGCGATGGATTGGCATACGAAAAGATAATTCGCGGTGACCGAGTTTATCTTGAAGCGATGCAACCGTTTTAGTGAAGCCCTGACACGGTGGACTTCCAATAATAATACCCCAGAGCCGCGAAATGGATCAATGATGGTATTGGGTAACTAAAATTTTATCGTCGACCACTAATATTTTATAAAAACTGACTAAAAATTTTGTAATAAACCAAAATTTCTGAATATTTGTATAAGAGTATCAAACAAAAAACCCCTTGCTTCGAACAAGAGGTTTTGAGAACAGTGATACAAAGCTGTTTATTTAAAGAAAACTATCGGCTCCAAGAGCGCACATACAACTGTGCGCTTTTTCTTTTTGCTTGAAACAAATATAGTCGAAAACCCCACTTAGAAAAAATAATTTAATTACTTTTTGTTTTTTTGTGAGGTGTTAAATACTACAATAAAGTTTTCAACTTCATTGCTTTTATCAGTTCAATTATTTAAGGATTAGGTGATTTAAGCTTATTAACTATAAAAACATCGTCAACACCATTATATGAGGAATTCGAGTTATTCAAATCAGCGAGAATTTAATCATGCTTTTTGCTAAAAAATTTAGTAAATAACACTTCGTTTCTTAAGTTTGCCACAATATTCTAACATCATGGCAACCCGAACAAAACGACATTTCAGCGATCTTGATAAAAAAGAATTGTTGACCGATTTAAAAGTGTCTCGAGATGCTTGTATTAGGGCATGTACAAAAGCGCCAATTCAAGGTGATGTTTATAAAGGCGCAAGCAAGCTTGTTGGCGAAATCGACACTATGGTGGAATGCCTGACTGGGGATAGAAAACACTTTCATGAAAAACCCCATTCTACGTCAAGCAATGAAAAAGCCCCCAAAAATACCGAGGGCTTAGTGGAGATGTAAATTGTTTGACTTGATGAATTGTTAGAAATCAATTACTGCTTCTAACGCTTCGTCTGCCTTTTTGTGAGAGAAATTGGACTGGTACTGCATTGTCGTGATAATGCTTTCATGGCGATACATCTTTTGCAGCACTTTGGGGTGTATCTCTTTTTCTTCGGCGCGTTGCGCGAAAGCATGGCGGGCTTTGTGTGGCGAGGCGTTTTTGTTGATGTCCAGCAATTCCATGATAACGCACATGTGTTCGCCAATTAGACGGGTCACGGAATTTATTCGCCTGCGCAGGGCATAACGGTCGTCAAGGTTGTCCAGGCATTTCAGGAAAGAAAACACAAGGTCGTGCGTTTTGGGTTCGCTTTTATATTCTTCCAAAATGGCGGCGATTGCCGGAGGGATAGGCAACGATCCCGGTTCGCCGTTTTTAGACATGGTGTAATAAAACCGCCCGTTCTGGAAATCCGACCATTTCAGCAGCAGCGCATCGGTGATGCGCATCCCGGCGAAATAAAAACACACCAACCAGATATTGCGGCTGTGGTGTAAGTGTTTTTGTGGTGCGGTAAATTTGTATTGTTTAAGGAGATTGATTTCATCGCCTACCAGTCCGATTTTTTCGGTCTTGCCGAACTTAATCAAGATTTTTTCGCGACCGCCAAAAGGGTAGTTATTCTTTGTTGCCAAGCCCGCAGTTATGGCGCGGTTATATAGGGTACGGATTGCTAACAAGTGATTGGTAACCGAACGGTCGCTTAATGGCTTTTGTTCTTTCTTATTGCGGTTACGCTCCGTCTTAAGGAATATCGTATAACGGCGCAGCAATTCGACGGTGATTTCGGGAAAGATTACATTTTCCCCGGCAAACTCATAAAAGCGTTTCAGTCTGCTTCTATCGGTTTTCTGCACATCGTAATTGCCAAGGGATTGTTGTTCCCGAAGATGGTTATCGGCTACATCTTTGAATAATGGCAGTTTGGGGGGTGGCGGCAGTGTCTGTATGGGCTTTGGCTTGATTGCGTTGACAATATCCTCCGCCGAATAGGTTTTCTTGTCGGTTTCAAATTCGAGGATTTTCTCGTTTACTTCGGAGAGTTTTTTAGAAAGGAAATTTGTCAGCCGCATTGCGTGCGGGTGGGTTTTCTTTACTTGCTGTTTGCTTGCATCCCAATGATCGCGGGAGGCAATTGCATTGCCCTCGAACAGATAAGCAGGAATACCATTTTGTGAAACTTTAATCCCGATGGGGAAATTGCCGTTTTTGTCTTTGCGGCTCCATGTAACAATTTTTGCGGTTGCCATGTGAAAACATTTTTAAGTGAAAAAATTTGTTTTCACGCCCCGTTCAAAGGTCGCGTTTTGTTAACGGTTTTGTTAACGGTTTGACTGGCTTAACCTATGGCGTGGTGGTTTTTTATGGTGGCTATGCGTTGTTGGAAACGCCATTTTAATCCATTTTAGACCGTGTGGCTTCAAAAGCGGTGAGATTATGAATCCTACGCTCTAACCATCTGAGCTACCCCGCCGGATATATTTTGATGGTTCCTGAAAAAGGTTTGCAAATATAGCAGAAATTCGTTTTCTTTAGAAAAAATGTTAACATTTACACCCTAATGGTTGCTAACTACTAAACCACAGATGTCTGAGAAGAAGAAATTTAACATAGAATACGAGATAAAATCCTCTCCAAGGATACTGTATACTTTTCTAAATGAGGCGAATGGCTTAACCCAGTGGTTTGCCGACGACGTTAGTGTGCGCGACCAGATATACACCTTTACCTGGGATGATGAAAAGCAAAATGCTAAGCTGGTAGCTATTAAAGAGAACAAATTGGTGCGTTTTAAATGGCTCGATGATGAACCGCAGACCTATTTTGAGATGGAAATCATCCAGGATGAGCTTACCAACGATGTAGCTTTAAGCATAACCGATTTTGCAACAGAGGAAACCATTGCCGAACGAAAACAGATTTGGGATAACCAAATAGACTACCTCATTGGCGTGCTGGGCGCGTAAGGAATTTAAATTTCAGTATTTTTGCACGCTCAATTACAATATGCAATGGTAATTGCAGTTATGCATTATGCAGTTGTTGCGCTGCCGGATTTGCCCCAATGAAAAAAATACACCTCTTACTGCTCAAATCATTTATAAGGCCGTTTATCGTTACCTTGTTTATAGTGATGTTTGTGCTGCTGATGTTGTTTTTGTTTAAATACATTGATGACCTCATTGGCAAAGGCTTCCAATGGTATATTATACTGGAGCTGATGATGTATAACTCAGCCACCAATGTGGCAATGGCGCTCCCGCTCTCGGTATTGCTTTCCTCCATCATGACTTATGGCAGCCTTGGCGAAAACTACGAGCTGGTAGCCATCAAATCTGCCGGTATATCGCTACGCCGCGCCATGTATCCAATGATGGTTGTTGTTGTTATTCTAAGTATAGCCGCATTCGCCTTTTCTGATTGGATGCTGCCGCGCGCCAACCTTAAATATTATTCACTACTGTACGATGCCCGCAAACAAAAATCTGCCGATTTGCTGCCCGAGAATATTTTCAGCAACCGCTTCCCTGGCTATTCCATACGCGTAAAAAGTAAGGACCCGGATGGTCAGACCCTTTATGGTATCATGATATATAAAAGGGAGGCGCTGGAGGTAAACCAAAGCATAACTTTCGCCAAGTCGGGGTTGATGTACCGTAGTAAGGACGACCTTTACCTTATTTTACGGCTTAAAGATGGCGTACGCTACCAGGAAGACCCAAGCGAGAACAATTACTTTCAACGCCAGAAACTTACGCGTTTCCGCTTTAAGGAAACGGAACAAAAGTTTGACCTGTCGGTATTTAAAATTTCCAGAACGCCGGAAAACGAATTCAGAAGTGCATCTATGATGATGAACTTAAGGCAAATACAGCAGTATGTGGATTCTGCAAAGCGTAACGTTGATAGTACAACAAACACTAATTTTAACTTGGTAAAGCCATATATTAAGTATTTTGCCGTACCGGATAAATGGGCAGCCATAAAACGTGTAACCCCTGCTGATAGCGTAATATTGCGCGGTCAAAACGATACGTTAAACGCCTACAACAATGCCGCTATTGAAGTACGCCAAATACAGGATGTAATAAAAAACCGTACCGATAATTATAAGGATGCGACCAAAAGTATACGCAGGTACATTATGGAGTATCATAAGAAATTTACGCTGGGTGCCGCTTGTATTGTTTTGTTTTTAATTGGGGCGCCACTTGGGGCCATTATCCGCAAAGGCGGCCTGGGCTTGCCAGTGGTAGTATCGGTTGTGTTCTTTTTAATCTATTATATCATCGGTACCATTGGCGAAAAATCTGCCAAGGAAGGCGACCTCTCCCCAATCATTGGGTCGTGGATAGCCATAGCGGTTTTATTCCCGATAGGCATTTTCCTTACGTATAAAGCCGCTACCGACTCCGCTTTGTTTGATATGGATATCTACAAACGTTATTTTAAAAAGTTCCGTTTACGCAAGGCAAACCCGCCAATATAGTTTTACAAAATAGCGGCCTTATTCATTTAATTATAATCTAAATTTGTTCTGCCCATTTCTCCTGTTTTAGGTTAGATAGGCAAATCGAAATATGCACAGAATGCTCAACACCATACCGGAAGCAATAGAGGCCATTAAGGCCGGAAAAACCATTATTGTGGTTGATGATGAAGACCGCGAAAACGAGGGCGATTTTTTAACTGCTGCCCGTAATGCTACACCCGAAACCATCAATTTTATGGTGCGTTACGGACGCGGTTTGGTTTGCGCGCCTATCACCACAAAACGCGCACGCGAGCTAGAACTGGAACCTATGGTAAGCCACAACACCACTTCGCACGAAACAAATTTTACCGTGTCGGTTGATCTTTTGGGCCACGGCTGTACAACCGGTATATCTGCTACCGACCGCTCTAAAACTACGCTGGCGCTAATAAATGCGGCAACCAGGCCAGAAGATTTAGGGCGCCCGGGGCATATTTTCCCGCTGATTGCAAAGGATGGCGGCGTATTGCGCCGCGCGGGGCATACCGAAGCTGCCATTGATCTTTCTGTGTTAGCTGGCTTTGAGCCGGCAGGAGTTATCTGCGAGATAATGAAAGAAGATGGCGACATGGCCCGTTTGCCCGAGCTGTTGGTGATGGCAAAAGAGTTTGATATGCCTATTGTTTCTATAAAAGACCTGATAGCCTATCGTCTTGATACCGAATCGTTGGTGCGTAAAGAAGTATCGGTAAAAATGCCAACCAAATGGGGCGATTTTGATATGATAGCCTACACCCAACTGGATACCGGCGAAAACCATCTTGCGCTTGTAAAAGGCGAGTGGCAGCCCAACGAGCCAATAATGGTACGCGTACATAGTTCTTGCGTAACCGGCGATATCTTCGGTTCATGCCGCTGCGATTGTGGTCCGCAACTGCATAAAGCTATGGAGATCATCAGCAAAGAAGGGAAGGGCGTTATTGTGTATATGAACCAGGAGGGGCGCGGTATTGGGCTTGTGAATAAGCTGAAAGCTTATCATCTTCAGGAGAACGGATTGGATACCGTAGAAGCAAACATCAAGCTTGGTTTTGGTATGGATCAGCGCGACTACGGCATTGGCGCGCAAATATTGCGCAGCCTGGGTATCTCAAAAATGCGCCTGCTTACCAATAACCCCAAAAAACGGGCCGGCCTTATTGGCTATGGCTTAGAGGTGGTAGAAAACCTGCCGATAGAAATTGCATCAAACCCGCACAACGAAGCCTACCTGCGCACTAAAAGAGACAAAATGGACCACGCTATCATGCGCGAACATTAATCCTCTAAATTATCTTCCGAATTTTTATCGTCCGGCGCACTGTTTGTAACCGGTGGTGCAACGGTGGTTGCGGGCACTGGTAAGGGGGTAGTTGGTGCCCTATTGCGCCGGCTTTGCCTGAAAATATTACGGAAAAACTCACCGAAGGTGTCAAAATCGCGCTGGTAAACCAAGCCTATACCGTTAACATATTGTACGCCCAATTGGTCGTTTATTGTATTCAACGTAGTGCTGTTAAGCGCACGGTAAGAGTATCGGGCCCTTAGATTACCGTCTTTGCGTATCAGGTATTGAATTTCAAAATCCTTATTAAGGGTCCTGAAATCGGCGTTAAATAAACTGCTGCTGGTGTTAAAAATATCACTGGTGCCTGTGTTTGAGTAAAAGCTGCCGTTTAACAGGAGGCGGTCGTTCAAAAACCGGAAGCCGAGGCTGGCATCATTAAGCGAACGAATGTTTAGATCGAAGTTCTTGATGTTTGATTGCGAGATGAAGTTATTCAACTTGTTAAAAGCAAACTCGCTTACTGCCGCAGTAGCGGTGCCCACTACCTGGTTGGTAAGGTTACTACCCGTACCCGATGCAAAATTACGGCGTACTATTATGCTTAATGCTTGCTGGCTGCGGTTATTATTATCGGCGAGGTAGGTGTTTAGGTCGTCTTTAATGGACGGATCTACCGGGAAATTAAAGTTAAAATCGATATTTGGCTGTATAAGTGATTTGGTGATAAGCAGTTCGGCCTGCACCAGTACTTGTTTAGCGCCGTAGGGCGATGTTAAGCCTGCCGCGTTATACAATGGCGCAATATCGGTACGTACCTCGTACAGTGCCTTTAAATTGATCTCTGCATTGGAAGGGTTCCCTGTCCAGCGGATGGTGCCACCCTGGCTTACCACAAAGTTTTTGCTGATAAAATCTTTCGCCGTAAACTCAAACTTACCCGAGGTGATCAGGAAATCGCCAAACATCTCAAAATCTCCCAGGCTGTTGATGTTTAGCTTTAGATTTTTGGCTTGCCCGGTACCTTCCAGTACACCATAATCGGTACTGATGCGTACTACGGTTTTCTCATCAACGGTCAAATCAAAGTTAAGGGTTACGCCGTTAAAGGCATTTACTTTGGTAGCTACTTTCCGGGTAGTGTCGTTATGGTCTACAAATTTTATAAAATCGTAATCCGCGGCCGTCGAAGATGTATTAAGGGGTATGTTAAATATAGTGCCTGCTTCGGTGCTCGCCGTAATATCTATCTTCATATTATCCACCGGGCCGCTAAAGTTAAAGTTGCCCGAGCCGTAAGCGGTACCGTAGTACAGGTGGTTATCTTTAAAAGTAGTGTTCAGCGCTAGCAGGTTTTTGGCTTCCAGTTTAATGTCGATAGTTGGATTACTGATTTTATTGAGGTCAACCTTTCCATTGGCCGTGCCTGTGCCCCCCTTAAAATCTTTCAATACCATATTATCAATGCTGATAACGCTGTTGTTTACATTTAATTTATGGGTTACGGTATACGCTGTTTTAAGGTAGTCAACCGTAACGCCGGTGTTATTTAAGGTTAGGTCCCCGTTTAATTCGGGGTTTGCCGGCGAACCGGATAATTTCAGATTGGCCGAAACTGTTCCTTTCAAATCGGATACCAGCCCTTTTACAAATGGCTCAAATATAATGGCCTCGGTATGGTCCATTTTTATATCAAAGTCCAGGTTGTCGCCCGCATCGTGCCCCAAGGTATAGACACCGGCAAGGTTGAGCGTTTCTAAGCCCTGGTGGGTGATATTCATTTTAATATCGGCCTGTTCACGCTGATTATCCAATTTCGATTTTATCTTAACGTCGCCCACCAACGTTTTATTCATGGTTAACGAGTCGATAGTTAAATTGGCGTCAACTCCGGGCTTTTTAATAACAGAAGTAAGCACTACATCGCCATTCAACGAGCCCTTAAGCAGCACGCCCGAGCTTTTAGTAAGCTGGTTAAGGGTTGCCATGCTGAATTTTTGGAAGGTTACTTTCAATTCATCGGCAGGGTTATCAGATATAAAGCCGTTTATCTTTACTTTTTGTATGCCATTTGAAAGCTCGAACCCCGATACCTGTGTTTTTCCGTCGAGTAACCTGATGCGTACCTGGTCTTGTATCTTCCAGTTTTGGCGCTCTAAAATAACGTCGGACGGCAGTAGTTTTAATTTTGCAGTGGTATCGCGCCCAAATTCAACAAGTCCGTAAAGATCCAACTGGTTGGTGGCATCTTTATCAGAAAGCTTAACGTTGAAATTCAGGCTGTCGTTTTTTAAGAAGTTGGCTATGTTTATATTTTTAATATAAAGGCTATCGGTAAGGTCCACGCGGTTTAATGATACGTTTAAGCTTAGCATGTCATCGCTGGTGCTTTCGTCAATAATAAAATCGTGGAAAACCATTTTGCCAAGTTTAATGGTTTTGATGAAACCGCTAAGCGTAGCCGTTTTTTCGTTTGAGTTGAATTTGCCCACAAAGGTGCCCTGGTCGGGTATCTTCAAGTCGGGCCTAAAAATTGCCAAAACCGGGTCGAGGTTCTTTAAATTCAGGGTGAAATCAAAATTCTGCGGCTTTGGTGTAACCAGATCCGTTTTTAGCGAAGGGATATACTTTTTGGCGATGGTTTTAAAGTAAGATGGCAGGGTAGCCAAGTTAAAACTGCCTTTAATGCTACCATCGGCAATGTCCGAATGCAGCGAGATAGTGCGTGCATCACCCTTGCCGTTTGCGTTGATGGCAATGGTATCAACCACATAACTTTGACGTGGATCGGTAACCCTGATGCACGTGAGCAGGATATGCCCATCCAGGTTTTCCAGGTTATTGCCCGAAAAATTGGTGTTTATTTGGGTAGTAACCGTTACGGTATCCTTTATAAGTCTTAGCTGGCGTAATTTGGCATAATCTACGTTGCCGGTGAAATCGTAAATCGGCAAAGTGGGGTTTAAGTTTACGCTACCGCCAATATTTAGTTTTACGTTTTTATCGTTAATGGATAACTTACCTGCCGCAACTTTTTTAATAAAGGTACCACTGGTTACCAGGTTGCTGTAGTTATAACCTTTAAAGCCAATATATTTTACGTTGGCGTTGCCTTTAACGGCGAGGGTTTTTAAATCATCGCCACTGCCGCTAACATTGGCTGCCAGCGTGGTTCGCCCAAGGTCTTTATTGTCCAGCAATGTTCCCAGGTCAAAATTGGTAGTGGCTATTTTACCGCTATAACTCGGTACGCCTTTTTTATTTATTTTAAGGTTTATATCCGGATCGAAACGGCCCAACGCCGTTTTAAATGTTCCAAAAGCAACAAAGTCGTTCTGTAAACCAGTAAACCGCCCTGTAAAGTTAACATTACCGAACTTGCCCACAATTGCCGGCAGTTTAGCCGTTGGTTTACCGGTAAAGTGTTTATATAGGTAATCCAGGTCTTTTTTATTGGTGGCGACCTGCTCGAATTTTAAAGCAAGAAAAGTATTCTCCCAATCGGGCAGCCCGGTTAAATTAAAATCGCCTTTTACAAAGGTGGCTTGTGCTGCAGTTACGGTAAGATTTTTGGCCTTCAGGTTATTTACCAATCCGCGGATGCGGCCACTAATGCCCAGTTCGAAATTTATTTTGCCTAAGGATGTGGTAAAATAAGCTACGTCCTTCGACGAAAGGTGCGAGGTTTTGATATCGGCATCCATCGTTACCTTGTTCTCAAAATCATCAAAATCATCAAACGATTTAAACCTCATTCGGAAGAAATTGCGCACTTTGGAATTTGGCGTAACGATATCCAGGTTTTGAAGCAGTATTTCCGTTGTATCAATAGTAGTATTAGCGTTAAAGTTATTTACCTTAAACCCGCTCTTTTCTTGTAGGGTTAGCCCTGTAATGTTGGCTTTAAACAGATGGTTTTTGACGTCCAAATTGCGGACTACGATGCTGAAACGGTTCACATCGATATCATTAAAATTAACGCCGTTTACTATAGCCGGATGCAATTTGTTCTTGTACCTGAAATGGAAGTTGTTCAGTGCAATTTTGTCAAAATTCAGGGTCCAGGGCCTGCCGGAAGGTTTTTTTGTGGTGTCACCGCCGCCCGAATTGAAATAATCGACTATGAACTTAAGGTTGGTGGTGCTGTCTTTTTGTTTTTTTAGATAGATGGCTCCATTATCCAGTTGGATGGATTTGAAATCGATAACACGTTTTTTTATACTGCTGAAAATAGAGAACCCACTCAATTCCACTGCCAGTTTTGGGGTACTTAGCAAAGTATCCTGCTGCTTATCTAAAACATAAAAGTCTTCCAGTACCACCGATTTAAAGGGGACGATGTACAGGCTTTTTATATCAACTTTGGTTTTTAGCTCTTTTGACAGATAAGCGGTGGCTTTTTTGGCCGCCCAGGTTTGCACGGGCTTATATTGGAACAATATTAACACTATGCTGACGAACAACAGCAGTACCAATACAATGCCTAAGGCTATTTTGAGTAGTTTTTTAATAACTTTGTGGTTAAGTTTAACTAGTGAATGAGTGATTTATTGATTGAATAAGCCCTATCGCTATACATATTTGCTTTCAAATAGTTTGCCTGTCAGTCAAAATTCGCTAATTCAATCATTCAATAATTTTTCAAAGTGCCCATAATATTAGGAATCGAATCGTCTTGTGATGAAACCTCTGCATCAATTTGCGTAGATGGAGAGATATTGAGCAACGTTATTGCTAATCAAACCATACACGAAGCCTACGGAGGTGTTGTGCCCGAGCTTGCCTCGAGGGTTCATCAGCAAAACATCGTTCCTGCTGTACAACAAGCCCTATTAAACGCAAAAGTAAACAAAAATGATATTGATGCGGTAGCTTTTACGCGTGGCCCCGGGCTTTTAGGCTCTTTATTGGTTGGCGTATCGTTTGCGAAGGCATTTGCACTGGCAAAAAACCTTCCGCTGATTGATATTAACCACATGCAGGCGCATATTTTAGCACATTTTATTGGCGATCATAAACCAGCCTTCCCTTTCCTGTGCTTAACGGTATCGGGCGGGCATACGCAAATTGTTTTGGTGAAGGATTATTTTGATATGGAGATCATCGGCCAAACGCTGGATGATGCCGCAGGCGAGGCTATGGATAAAACCAGCAAAATATTAGGTTTGCCTTATCCCGGCGGCCCGCTGATAGATAAGTATGCCCGCAGCGGTAACCCTGATGCTTATA
The DNA here is from genome assembly GCF_946481715.1 of uncultured Mucilaginibacter sp. The sequence continues at coordinate 11,486 of NZ_CAMLOV010000036.1, forward strand.
AATTCCCCGAGCCGCAGATACCCGGTTATAACTTTAGTTTCAGTGGTGTAAAAACGGCCATTCTTTATTTCATCAGGGATAATGTGGCTAAAACCCCAAGTTTTATAGCCGATAACCTTCCCGACATTTGCGCTTCGGTAGAAAAACGCATCGCTACTATCTTATTAAACAAATTGAAGCGTGCAGCTGAAGAATACGGCATAAAGGATATTGCATTGGCGGGCGGGGTATCGGCCAACACCGGCCTGCGCCAGGCACTGACAAACCTATGTGCCGAAAAAGGCTGGAACTGCTTTATCCCCAAATTTGAGTACTGTACCGATAATGCTGCCATGATTGCTATTGCCGGTTACTACAAATACTTGAAAGGCGAATTTGTAGGGCAAGCGGTAGCGCCATTAGCCAGGATGCCTTTTGGTTGATTGCTTTTTGTTGATAGTTCATGGCAAGAAAATGCTGTGAACTGAAATCTGAGCTACTATGAACCATAATCTATTAACTATCAACTTAACAATATGACCACCGCATCACTTATTTTTTGGGCAATATTTGTATTGCCGCTTATCGCTTTTTTGGTATGGCTAATACGCCAGGATAAGCGCAAAGGCAAACTCGGCCTGATAGTTTTAGCCATTATTGTAGTTGGGGTTATCGTTTATATGTACTGGAACCATATGTTTCAGAACGGTAAATAGCAACGTCTTCTAATACTGCTTATCATAAGCGCGGGTGAAGTTTCACCGGGGCGGGTTGTACGAGTTGTACGAATCGTACAGTTCGTACAATCTCGTACAGCTCCCGTACAGTTTCGCACAACCTCGTACAGTTTCGTACAAATCCGTACAGTTTCGTACAGCAAAATCGCGGTTTGCATAAATCTGCGTTTTTCTGGGGTTTTTCGGTGTTTTTCTTTGATAAAACGTACACAAACGCAAGTTTTCAAAACAGGGATCTTTTCTGCTTTTTACCAACTTTAAGCTGGGCTGTCGGTGGCCCGGGCATTCCCGGTAAATGTGCAAAGGCCTCGGAGGAGAGCTGAACTATTGCTTTTAACAGAAAGTAATTTTAATAAGCGAATGGCCTCCTCAGGTGGCACAGTTTATTTCAACACATCCCAGTTCTCAATTTTCCGATAGGGTTTGCTAAAAAAATCGCCAATAACCTTGTTAAACATATCGCGGTAATATATTGGCGTGGAGTGCCCCGAGTTCGGCAGGATCCACAAATACGATTTGGGGATATTTTTTGCTATCAACATGGTATGTTCGGTTTGGATAACATCGTGGTCGCCACCGATAACTAAGGTAGGGCAGGCTATTTTATGCAGTGCCTCGGCTTTTATATGCGGTTCGTAACTAAGTAGGTGCAACAGCAGTGCCTGATCTTTTATTTGCCTGGTTGGGTTTTTAATCCTCTTTAACGAGTCGGCCGCAAGCACGTTCTGCTTCAGTAAGTAATCTTGTAAAAATGGGCTTAAGGCTGTAGTATCAGGCCAGAGGTTGGCACCGGTTACGGCAAGCATCTTTACCTTATCCGGGTTGCGCATGGCCAACAGCATGCCCTCTATGCCGCCGTCGCTCCAGCCTATCACATTTGCATTTTTGATGTTAAGTTTATCCAGCAGCGCGTTCAGGTCGTCGCTCATCATCTCGTAGCTGAGGGTGTCTTTGTCGTTGTTTGATTTCCCTTGCGCGCGGCTATCGGCCAATATCACCTGGTACTTTTTTGCGAAGTAAGGTATTTGGTACCTGAAATCTTTTATAGAACCGCCGTTGCCATGGATGATCAGCAAGGGTGCGCCTTTGCCATACACCTCGTAATACATTTTCATGCCACGGATATCGGCATATTTGCCCACGGCGGCGTTGTTTCCGTAGGTAACGGTATCTAACTTGATGATTTCTTTTTGCTGTGCCATACACCAGGCGGCGGGTAGCGTCAATAAAATAATAAGTGCCAGTTTTAAGTTTTTCATATTGATGAGGATAAGTGTTTAAAGATACGGAATGTCCCTTTTTATTTCCGATTTTTTTAAACCTTGTTTGTTATACCAGAAGATTTTGGCAGTATAAATATGGGCGTGTTTTGCTGGCAAATTGCAAAGGTGGAATTATTGCGGTAAAAATTGCGTTGATTTTTAGGCTTTTACGATTAAATTTCGCTTTAAAATTGCCATAATTTCAAATAAGTAAAAAGGCATTGGATTTGTAAAATATTAAACGTACTTTTGCGCTCGATTTGGCGATGTAGCCAAATACGTTATTTTAATTCATGAACCCATTTATCAATCTGGGAATCCGTCATGATATTGTTAATGCCATCTCTGAGTTAGGATTTGAAAATCCTACACCAATCCAGGAACAGTCAATTCCGGTATTGTTAACAGGCAGCAACGATTTTGTCGGATTAGCCCAAACAGGGACCGGTAAAACAGCTGCTTTTGGACTGCCGCTATTAGAACTGCTCGATTTCGAAGTAAATCATCCGCAGGCGCTTGTTTTATGCCCAACACGTGAACTTTGTTTACAAATCACGAACGACATTAAGAATTACGCCAAAAAAATGAACAACGTTAATGTTGTTGCCGTTTATGGCGGTGCAAGCATTCAGGATCAACTTCGCGTTATCAAACGCGGCGTACAGATCGTTGTGGCCACACCAGGCCGTATGCTTGACATTATTAACCGTAAGGCGATAGACTTTTCGCAGGTTAGGTTTGTAGTATTGGATGAGGCTGATGAGATGCTCAACATGGGCTTCCAGGAAGACATTGACAGTATTTTATCAACCACGCCCGACGAGAAAAAAACCTGGCTGTTCTCGGCCACTATGCCTTCCGAAGTTAGAAGGATCGCTAAAAAATACATGACCGACCCTTTCGAGCTTACTATGGGCGAGAAAAATACAGGTAATGTGAATATCGACCACGAGTACTACGTAGTACGTGCCCGTGATAAATATGCTGCTTTTAAACGCATAGTTGATAACAACCCGGAGATCTTCGGTATAGTATTTTGCCGTACCAAAATTGAGACCCAGGAAATTGCCGAGGCGCTTATTAAAGACGGTTATAATGCCGATTCTTTACACGGCGACTTATCACAGCAACAACGCGATAAGGTAATGAAACGCTACCGCGAACGCAGCCTGCAATTATTAATTGCTACTGATGTTGCCGCACGTGGTATTGATGTTAATGATGTTACACACGTTATTAACTATAGCTTACCCGATGAGATAGAAAATTACACCCACCGTAGCGGCCGTACAGCCCGTGCAGGTAAAACAGGTGTATCTATCGCTATCATCAATAGCAAAGAGCTTGGCAAAATTCGCCAGATAGAACGCACCATTGGTAAAAAGTTTGTTAAGGGTGAAATACCTACAGGCTTTGATGTTTGCGAAAAACAACTTTTTGCATTGGTACATAAAGTACATAATGTAGAAGTTAACGAAAGCCAGATAGAGCAATACATCCCGCGTATTATGGATGAATTTGCTGAGTTGACCAAGGAAGAAGTGATCAAACGCTTTGCATCCTTAGAGTTTAACCGCTTTTTAGATTATTATAAAAATGCACCGGACCTTAACGCACCTGCTGATGATTTCCGCACCAGGGATGGCGAAAGAGGCGAGCGCGGAGCGCGCGATGCCGGTGGCAAATCAGAATACACACGCCTGTTTATCAATTTAGGTAGTGTTGACGAATTTAACCGCGGCGACTTGCTGGGTTACATTTGCAACAACTCTAAAATAAGCGGCCGTACGGTTGGTAAAATTGATGTTAAAGGTGTTTACTCTTTCTTTGAAGTAAGCAACGGCGATGTTGACCAGGTAGTGAACAACTTTAAAGGCGTTGAATTTAAAGGCCGCGAAGTGAGGATAGAAATATCCGGCGAAGGTACCAGCACAACCCGTACAGGTGGCGGCGAAAGGCGCGAAGGCGGTTACCAAAGGCGCGAAGGCGGCGGCGGTTTCAACCGCGAAAGAAGTGGTGGTGGCGAAAGGCGCGAAGGCGGTTTTAACAGAGACAGGAACAGAGGCGCCGGTGGCGGCGGTTTCCGCGATTTCTCTGGCAAACCCCGCGAAGAACGCCCGGAACGCCGCAGAAGATTCTAATTTAGTTAATTAGTTTTCATAAAAGCTTTTGGGGGGTAGTTTACCCGAAAGCATAGTTTTAGTTTAGTTTTGTTTACAAAGCCTCTCGTTTGCTTAGCATCCGGGAGGTTTTTGTTTTAACGGGCAAATTCCACAGCAACCGAATCCGGGAACATCAGGCTTAGTTGTTTCTCATCCAGTTTCTGTATCACAAATTTGGTGTAGGGCAAGTTGCCTTCAAAGGAGGTGAAAATGGTATCACCTTTCAAAAAGTAGTCTTCCGCCTCGTTATCCAGTGTAAACTGCTTATCGGTTATCTTTAAATTGGTGATGCCGTCTTTAGATTTCCAGCTGCCCTGCAGTTTTTTATTGGGCTCGTTTTTGTGGCAGGCGGCAATAAGCAGCACACATGCGCAGGCCAGGGATGTATATGTTATAGCGTAGGTTTTCATGATGATGATAAGGTACTGTTAAAGCACCTGCTTTGCAACAGGTGCTTTAACGGTATTTTGTTTATGGTTTTGCAACCAGCGCCGACTCTTTTACATAAATGTGGCGGCCTTTGCTGTTTACGTAATAGTAGTACGAGTTTTTATCGATGTAGATGGTTTGCCCTTGTGGCCCAACCTTGCCATCGTATTTTTTATCTACAACTCCCGCTGCACCTTTTGATGCTACTTCGGCAGTTTTATTGCCAACTTTGCTGGCAGTTTTTTTGGTGGCTTTCCATCCTTTTTTTACGGTGGTGCCAACTTTCTGTGCTACGGTGGTGGTGTCTTTATGGGTTTGCGCAAACGTGGTTGAGGCTGCAAACATGGCCGCCGCAAACATTGCTGTACTGAATAGCTTTTTCATGATAGTAGATTAAATTGAATTAACTTGGTATGTTAACTCAATTTCTCTGCCAGTTTGCGCATTTCTGTTGCGGGCGGTGCTTTTTTGTACAAAATTGCATAAACAGCCTCGCATATAGGCATATCAACCTTGTGTAGCCGGTTTACCTGGTGTAGGCAATTTACTGCATAGTAGCCTTCTGCAATCATGTTCATTTCTAACTGTGCCGATGTTACGGTATAGCCTTTGCCTATCATATTGCCAAAGGTGCGGTTACGGCTAAATTGCGAGTAAGCGGTAACCAGCAGATCGCCCAGGTAGGCCGATTCTTTTATATCCCTGTCTATAGGATGCACCTTATCAACAAAGCGTTCCAGCTCGCGTATGGCGTTTGATATCAGTACCGATTGGAAGTTATCGCCATAACCCACGCCGTGGCATATACCGCTGGCAATAGCGTAAACATTCTTCAATACCGCGCCATACTCGGTGCCGTAAATATCATCAGATACAATGGTTTTGATGTAGCGGGTATTTAACATGGCTGCAAACTCCGTAGCCAGGTCAACATCCTGCGATGCAATGGTGAGGTAAGATAATTTCTCCAGTGCAACTTCCTCTGCGTGGCAGGGGCCGCTGATCACCATAAAATTGCTGAAGGATACATTGTATTTTTGGTTCAAAAATTCGCCGATGATCTGGTTCTCATCGGGCACTATCCCTTTTATGGCCGATACTATTTTCTTCCCGGCAAGGTCTTCGGCGGTGATGCCTGTTAAAGCTTCTTTTAAAAAAGCAGCCGGCACGTTTAGTAAAATGCAATCGGCAACCTGTATCAACGGCTTCAGGTCGGCAGAGATATTTGCGCCGGGCACTTTAATTTCAACAGAACTTAAGTAGTTGGGGTTGTGGCGAAACTTGCTGATGTGTTCTACCGCCTGCTCGTTCCGCATCCACCAAAAAATTTCTTTTTCTACGGTGTTATCGGTAAGCATTTTAATATTGGCTGTGGCCCAGCTTCCGCCGCCAACAACGGTAATTTTTTGTATTTGCTTAAGCATTACACATATAATGTACTACCCGGGTAATTGGTTTTCTCCGGCGGTACAAATAAATGAAAAAAAGGCGATAGGTAAAAGGATGGGGGCGAAAGGCGAAAGGTAATCGTTTTAAAGAATGGGCACCTGCGGTGCCGTCACCAATCACTTTATTTCTATAAACCGGTGCTACTAATTCAGCGTTTTTAATTATGCAACATATTCACGCCAAAAGCAGGCAGTGCGCTGTACCCCTTCCTTAAAGCACTTTACTACTGAATATCATCAAACATTATCGTATCGCGCGAATTGCGCCGGAGTAATTTAATTCTCAAATCGCCGCGCTGTTTGATAATCGTATCTCCAATGTGAACCGGAATATTGTGGTGCCATTTCATCCCATTCAAATCGTATTCAGTTCCATTAATAGTAATAAACTGATAGTTATGTATATCATAGCGCACTTTTTCTACTACTCCACTAAATTGTGCTTTACTGGAGTGTTTCACTGCGTCCCGCTTTGCCCAATAAAAGATTAGCACTAATATCAAAAACGTCAACCCAATCATTTGAATCCTGCTCATCATTCAGTTTTTTTAGGCCTGTACAATAGATAGGTACATCTTCCAAAACGGAAGCGCTTGCACCAAAGATATTATAAGCATATGTAAAACAGTAGTGCGTAAAATTATTATCGGCAGGATAAAAAAGATTAACTTTCTTCGTTTGCCATCAGCACCTTGCGCCTTCTTAGCCTACATACTATCACCCCAATCATGCCTTGCAAAATGGCCCAATGCAGGATCAATTTGTTTAAAAGCGATTTTACTGGCAAAAAGAGAAGGTAACGCCCCTGGGAAATTGGTTTAAAATAAAAAAGGTGAAAAGTCCTAAAATCTTTCACCTTTCAGCCTTTACATTATAAGCTTAGTTCTTCTTCTCGCCTGTAAATAGTTTGGCTTTATCTACTTTCTCTACTATCATACCATCTTTCAGGTCTTTAGAGATAGCTGCAAATGGGGCCGATACAACTTCTTCGCCGCCTTTTAGGCCGCTTAGTATTTGTATGTAGGCATCATCCTGTATACCGGTGGTTACCTGCACTTGTTTCACTTTGTTCGTCTTATCCAGCACAAACACGTATTCTTTTGCTATTGGGGTGCTGGCGGTTTTCTTGGCTTCATCTTTATCCTTATCGCCGGTAACCGGTTTTTTCTCATCGCGGGTGGTAACCGATTGGATAGGAACCGATAGTGCTTTCACCTGGTTGGTTCGTATATCAACCGTAGCGGTTAAACCCGGGCGGAACGGCGAGTGGTTTGCAGCATTTTTCTTCAACAGGTCGATGTACGATTGCGCAGTTATCCTTACTTTAACAGTAAAGTTGGTCACCTGGTCGGCATTGGTACCTACCACGTTTGCCGAGCTGCCAATTTCAATCACCTGGCCTTCAAATTTTTTGCCAAGGAATGCGTCAATTTCTATTTGCGATGGGTTGCCTACGGCAATACGGTTAATGTCGTTCTCGTTCACATCAACGTTCACATCCATTTTGCTAAGGTCGGATATGGTCATGATCTCGGTACCGGCAAATTGCTGGGTTCCTAAAACACGCTCGCCAATTTCTATGGAGAGTTTTGATACCACGCCATCAACCGGGGCATAGATGGTAGTTTTGGCCAGGTTATCCTGCGCTTCTTTAACAGATGCAGAAGACTGTGCCAGCCCATACTGCGAGCCTATAACGTTTTGCTTGGCTGCCTCTAACGATGCTTTTGCACCTTCGTAGTTGGCTTTTGCCTGCTCAAACTCGGCAGCGGTAAGTACTTTGTTTTTATACAACTCCTGGCTGCGTTTAAATATAGATGCCTGGTTGGCAAACGTAGCTTCGGATTGTTTTAGCATTTGCGATGAATTGCCCACGCTTGCCCTTTGCGAATTGTAGGATGCCACGGCGCGCTCATAGCCCGATTTCAAAATGTCGGGGCGTATTTTACAAAGCAGCTGGCCTTTTTTTACCACGTCGCCTTCCTTAATAGGCAGTTCAACTACTTCGCCGCTCACCTCAGGGCTTATTTTAACCTCAATGTGCGGTTTTATTTTGCCGCTGGCAGATACATTTTCGTTTATCTGTCGGGTGTCGGCCTTTTCAACAGCAACCTGGGTTAGCTTTGGTTTGCCAATTACGCCGGTAATTTTTAGTATTATCAGCAGTGCCACAAGTGCGCCTAAAGTGATAAGGATATATTTAGTAGTCTTTCCCATGATATTGTTTCAGGATTTTTATTTATTAAAAGTTTATAGTGTTATAGGGTTACCAAGGTAATAATCTATTACCTTACTTCTGAAAATTAACTCGTAACGTGCCTGTATCAGGTCGAACTGAGATTTATTCAGGTTGGTTAACGATGTGTTGTAATCCAGCGCGTTCACCAAGCCTACGTTATACCTTTGTTGTATTACATTAAAGGCTTCTTTGTTTGCCTGGTAGGTTTGTTCGTTACTTGCCAGTTTTTTATTGGCCGCCTGCACATCCAAAACAGCTTGTATAATAACCTTGCTTAGGTTGTTTTTTGAAATTTGCGTACTGACCTGGGCATTCTCAAACTGTATACGAGCCTTGCGTACCGAAGTGCGGGTGCTAAACCGGGTGAAGATCGGTATCTGTAATGACAAGCCAATTGATTGGTTAAAGTTATCTTTAAACTGATCGAAAAACGGGTATTTGGCGGTTGGGTTATCAAACCTGATGCTGGCATCCGAGTACCGCGAGTTTCCCGAGCCAAACAATACCAGGGTTGGATAATAAGCACCCATGGCCACTTTAATGCCTTGTTGCGCTGCAAGCTGCCTGGTTTCGGCAAGTTTTATGTCGGGGTTTATTTCGAGGGCGGTTGTTATTACAGATGCGCCATCAAAATCGGTACGTACATTGCTAAATTTGCTTATGTCGGGCTTCTCCACTGTTATCCGTTCCAGCGGGTTCATCTCCATATATTGTTTCAATACCAATAACGATAGGTCTAATTGGTTTTGTGCAGTGGTTAAATTAAGGTCGGCAGTTGATTGCTGCGCTTTGGCCTGCGATAGGTCGGCAAGCGTTTGATTACCCACATCAAAGTTTTTCTGTGCCCTGTCCAAAGCAATTTTCGAAACATCTATTTGTTGTTGAGCTGCGGTAACCAAATCCTGGTTAGTTAATACGGTGAGGTATTGAGTAACTACATTTAGTATAAGGTCGTTTTTTATTTTAGCGGTGTTTGTCTTATCAACATCAACCAAAATACGGTTTTGGATGATTTGGTTGCGCAATTGCCCTCCCTGGAAAATGGTTACCTGTGCGTTTATCCCGGCATTTACGGTAAAAGTACGCTGGTTGATGAACTGGTTGGTGGTTGGGTCGATATTACGGCCAAAATTGTAACCGGCCTGCGGGTTTGCGCTAACGCTTGGCAGCTTGTTGTAGCGGCTTTGGTTGTAATCTTCTGTACTTAAAGCTTCGCTGTATTGCGCTTGTTTTATGGTTAGGTTACGTTCCAGCGCGCGGTCGACAGCTTTTTGTAGGGTGATAACTTCCTGTGCGTTGGCAGTTATGTTTACGGCAGAAAGTAATATGAGGCAAGCAATGGTTACTTTTGTTTTTGTAAATTTTAGTTTCATAATGTTGGTATACAATTATAAGTAATGCTATTACTTTGCAAGCCTTTTGTTGTTTGTTTAAATATGGATCGAATTAACTCCTTTTGTGCATGTACCTGGTAAAAACTCCCCGTATACTTAAATGGTTATACCCTAACCTGATATGGGGCGCCCAGCCCAATGGCCGTTGCATTTATTTGACTTTTGACGACGGCCCTATACCCATTGTTACACCTTTTGTGTTAAATATTTTAAAACAGTACAATGCTAAGGCTACTTTTTTTTGTATTGGCGATAATATAAGCAAACATCCCGATGTATTTAACGATGTAAAAAGTGCAGGCCATGCCATTGGCAACCACACCTATAATCATTTAAAAGGCTGGGATACCGGCGATAGCGCCTACCTCAACAACTTTTTAAAGGCGGATGAGTTAGTGGCAGCAAACCTGTTTAGGCCGCCCTACGGGAGGATAAAGCGGTCGCAGGTGAAGCTGTTGAAACAGGCCCGCCCGGGATTGCGCATTATTATGTGGGATGTGCTTAGCGGAGATTTCGACGTAACGCTTAGCCCCGAAGCTTGCCTGAAGAATGTTATCAAACATACCGAAGCCGGCTCGATAGTGGTGTTTCATGATAGTTTGAAAGCCTTCGACAGGCTGGAGTATGTTTTGCCCAGGGCATTGGAGCATTGGAGTAAGGAGGGGTACCTATTTAAAAGTTTGCAGTAGGCAGTTTGCAGATAGCGGGGTTATTTTCTACCTTTCGGGATGCGTCGTAAATTTCAATTATTGGTATTAGGAGTAATATCCGTTATCTCCGCCCAAAATATCAAGGCACAAAGCACCGCAGATACCGCCCGGGTTATCATCAGCCAAATAAAGATGCCCCAGCTTGGGCGCGAGCGTACGATAAGGGTTTACTTGCCTGCGGGGTACGCAACTTCTAACAAGAAATACCCGGTTATTTACATGCACGACGGGCAAAACCTGTTTACAGGCAACACCAGTTTCGCCGGCAGCTGGCTGGTCGACTCGACCCTAAAAACCTTTCCGGCAAATAAGCAAGCTATTGTAGTTGGCATTGATAACAGCGGCCAATACCGCATGGCGGAATACAATGCCTACGAAAGCAAATACGCCAAACCCGAAGGCGATGCTTATGTTGCCTTTATTGTAAACACATTGAAACCACATATCGACAGCCTGTACCGCACCAGGAAGGGTGCTAAGCACACCGCCATTGCAGGCAGTTCGATGGGCGGGCTGATATCCACGTACGCAGCCATCAAATACCCGGGTGTATTTGGCGTGGCAGGCGTGTTTTCACCATCCTTTTGGATAGCGCCGCAGCTGTACACACTGGCCGAAGCAACCCAAATGGATACGAAACAACGGTATTTTTTAACCTGCGGGGATAAAGAAAGCGACGACGAAACCGGCGATGTAAATAAAATGGATTTGTTGCTGAAGCGAAAGGGGTATGATGTAAAACGGGTTCCTGTCCCCTTAATTATCGAAGGCGCACAACACAACGAGAAGCAATGGCGTGCGTCGTTCGGGCGGTTCTACGCCTGGTTTGTGAAGTAGCTGCAACAAAATAGCCTTATCCTTGTTTATTAATTATCAGCCAATTATAATAAATAAGCGACATGAGAAAATGGATAGCCGCCGCAACAATTGCTTTGGGTGTTTTTTGCTTTATCAACTGCAAAAAAAACACAAATGCCGTTCCGCCTGACGAGCCCGGAGATGCTACATTAACGGATGTGGTGCTTACACAGGGGCTCTCCTTCCCCTGGGAGATTTTGTGGGGGCCTGATGATATGCTTTGGATAACCGAGCGCGGCGGCAAAGTAAGCCGGGTAAACCCTGCCGATGGGGTTGTAACAAGCCTAATTACAATTAGCGATGTTGTGGCTAAAAGCGAAGGGGGCTTATTGGGCATGGTTTTGCACCCCGATTTTGCCACAACCCCCGAGGTTTTTGTTGCTTACAACTACGATAAAGCAGGCACCTACACCAAAAAGGTAGTAAAGTATACTTATAATGGCACTACGCTTATAAACCCCGTTGTTTTAATGGATGATATCCCTGCATCAAATATCCATAACGGCACCCGCCTGGCCATATCTCCGGATAAAAAACTGTTTATCAGCAGCGGCGATGCTTCGGTATCATCCCGTGCGCAGGATAAAACCAGTTTGGCAGGTAAAATACAACGCATCAATTTAGATGGCAGTATACCTGCAGATAACCCGATTGCGGGCAGCCCGCTATGGACGTTTGGGCACCGCAACCCGCAGGGGCTGGTATTTGTTGGCGATAGGCTCTACAGCAGCGAACATGGCAATAGTACCGATGATGAGATAAACATCATCCAAAAAGGGCGCAACTTTGGCTGGCCAAATGTGGAAGGCTTTTGCAGCACGGGCAGCGAGCCATCGTTTTGCACTACAAATAACGTAATTGAACCTATTTTTGCATGGTCGCCCACCATTGCGCCATCCGGTATAGATTATTATAATAACGATGCCATCCCGCAGTGGAAAAACTCGTTGTTGCTGGCTGTGTTAAAGGATTCGGAATTATTGCAGATAAAACTCAATGCCGCAGGCGATAAAGTTGAGGCGGTGAACACCTTTTATAAAGGCACCTACGGCCGTATGCGCGATGTTGCCATATCGCCGCAGGGTATTGTTTATATTATTACAAGCAATGGTAGCGGCGCAGATAAGATAATTAAGGTGAGTAAGAAGTAGTTGGTTAATACCAAGCAACCGATTGAAGAGGTAGAAGCCTATTTAACTTTACTGCGCTAAAACACGTAATGCGTAAACAACGACGGCGGGTTTCCGATAAGGTTGATATCGAATTTTAAGGATTCCTCGAGCCTGGTGCTTGCTGAATGGATGCGGAAGCTGATTTGCCAGCCTTTATCCAAAGTCATAAATAAAGTGGTGTTGCTATCAAGCAAGCTAAACTCGATGATGCGCGTAGGGTAGGATATGGCTGGGATGCCGCAAACGGATGCAACGGAGTTGTAAGGCCTGCCCAAATCTTTGTTCATGTTGTAGCCCTTTACTACAACCAGTTTCAGCGCATCGCGCTTGATCACTTTATAAAACGAATCCCTGCCCAATAAATAGCTTAAGAGTTTCCTGGGGATCTCGTTGCCGGGGTTTGCATTTAGCCTGTCAAGCTCTTTTTTAAATGCTAATAACACAGGTACGTAAACAGATGTTTCTTTTTCGGGGTATTCGTCCCATTTCATGTTTTTGCCGGCGGCTTTGATAGCAGAAAAAACAGCGCCAACCTCGGCCTGGTACTCGTCCGACCAATCATACCCAAACCAATCTTTTGGGAAATTTATGGTTGCCGATAGCCGGGAATGCTTGCTGGCATCGTGGTTGTTTTTTACGGAGAAGCCAATTTGCCATTTCCGACGCTTAAAAAGCACATCCCGTACATCGCCGGTTATGCCTGCGGCATCAGCTGCAACGCTGATTTCCAACGGATCGAACATATCTGTTTCGTTAGCAAGCCCCGGCTCAATCTTCACCATAGTTGCTATGGTTGATTTTGCAGCATGGAAGTAAGAAGCTTGTTCGGCAGCAGAAAAGGTGTTATAGCTGCTTTTGGTTTTAAGGTAGTGAATATCCTCTTTAAGAATAACATTTAACCCCAGCCCGGATAAATATTCATAATACGCGGTAGCAAAGCAATATTCGAGTGCCTTGCCGGTATCAGTTTGATTCTTTGCCATCAGGCAACCAAAATATCCTTCTTTTTATTCGCTACCGATTTTAGGTCGGCAGCAATTTGTGTAGCAATGATATTTGCCAAATCTACCGGCACCGCGTTGCCAATCATTTTATACCCGGCGGTTAGCTTTTTATAATGGAATATAAAATCATCGGGGAAGGTTTGTATACGGGCGGCTTCCCGTACGCTTAATCGGCGGTATAGTTTCTCGTGGCCTTTTGCAAACTCGCGCACGTTGGTTGCTACAAACGGCATTTTTGGCGCCTGCGGATGCAATGGTGCATGCCTGCCACCTGCTTGTATGGTGAAAGAAACATCGTCCCAGCCACGCACCCTGTTACGCGACATGTAGATGGACGAAAAATCGCCCGTCATATATTCATGGTTGGGCACCAGGCAATCCGGCCCGTTGGTAAAATCTTTCTTGATGGCTGGTATAGCGTTATCTTTTAAATCGCCAATAGTTTCATGCAAAGGTTTCTTATCAGACGCATTTTTGGTAGTAGGCTCGGGGAATTTGAAAGTAATCCCCAAATCTTTACGATAACCTACAAAGAAGATCCTTTTCCTATCCTGCGGAACACCATAATCGGAAGCGTTAACCGGCGTAACCGATAGGTTATAACCACATTCGTCAAATAAAACTTTAAAGTTCTCTAAAGAGAATTTATGCCTTTCCAGCAGCATGCCGGCAACATTTTCTGCCAGGAAAAATAAAGGCTTCTTATCTTTTAGTATGCGGATAAAATCGTAAAAAAGCTTGCCCCTTTTATCTTCTATGCCACGCAATGCACCACCCGCGCTCCAGCTTTGGCAGGGTGGCCCGCCAATAATGCCATCACACTCCGGTACATCTTCAGATGCAATTTCGGTAATGCTGCGCCTGTCAAGCACGGTATGGGTGTGGTTCTTTTCAAAAGTTTCCCAAATGTCCCTATCGTATTCGTTTGCCCACAACACATCAAAACCTGCTTTTTTAAAGCCAAGGTCTAAACCTCCCGCACCCGAAAAAAAGGAAACTAATCTCATACTGGCATGAATTAAGTAATTTACAAAAGTAAATGCTGCGATAAACAATAACGAAAATTGTTACTCACATTCAGCACGTAACCAACAATTATAGCACGCGTTACAATAATAAAAAAATTATATTAAATGCTAAAATAATTAGTAGATAAATTGCCTTATGGCAAATCGGATTTTATCTCTTTGATATAAAGTTTTCCTAACTTCCGCACCATAAACCAACTGCAATGAAAACCGAACTCCAAAAAATGCTTGATGGCGAACTATACATCGCCGGCGACCAGCAGCTTGTTGCTATGCGCGATAATGCCCGCAGGCTAATGAGCCAATATAACCAAATGATAGCCGAGCCGCTTGAACTACGAGTAACGGTATTGAAACAACTTTTAGGCAAATGCAGCACCCTGGATATCCAACCGCCATTTTATTGTGATTATGGTACCCATATACAGGTGGGCGAAAACTTTTTTATGAACTTTAACTGCGTGATACTGGATTGCGCCATGGTAACCATCGGCGATAATGTAATGTGCGGGCCGTATGTGCAGATATACACAGCCTACCACCCGCTTGCTGCCGAAGAGCGTATTAAAGGGCCCGAACTGGCATCGCCCATCACCATCGGCGATAATGTTTGGCTGGGCGGCGGCGCTATTATTTGCCCGGGTGTAACCATTGGCAGCAATACCACCATTGGGGCGGGCAGCGTGGTTACCAAGGATATCCCGGCAGGTGTTTTCGCGGCGGGGAACCCTTGCAGGGTGATCAGGACGATTTGAAAGAATATCGAATGATAAATTTCGAACGCCGAATGTCGAAGTTAAACCCCTACTTCACCATTCAGTATCGGGCGTTCGATATTCGACATTCTTTTATTTATTATCTTGCTGCCGGAAATAAAAACATTACGCCATGCAAGAACCAAGCGCATTAAACCAGGTAGCCGAATTTCATAAAACCTTTAAACACCCGGTGGTTAGCGGCCCCGCTATACCCTCAAAAGAACGCTGCGCTTTAAGGGTTTCGCTGCTTGCCGAAGAGGTAAAAGAGCTGCAGGAAGCCATTGCCGATAACAACTTAGTAGAGATTGCTGATGCCCTTTGCGATATCCAATACGTATTGGCCGGTGCCATATTAGAGTTTGGGCTGGGCGAAAAATTCAAATCCCTTTTTGATGAAGTACACCGTTCTAACATGAGCAAAGCTTGCAAAACGATAGAGGAGGCCGAGCAAACCATTGCCCATTATAAAACAAAAGACGGCAGCGAAGCATACCACAAAGAAGAGGATGGGCTGTTTTTGGTGTACCGTACCAACGATAATAAAACGCTTAAATCGATTGAATATTCGCCGGCTGATTTGGGTGGGATATTGTTGTAGGGGGGGTGATTGTTTTGATTTGCGCCTTGCTATGGTGTGGGTGCTTGTATTTCCCTGTCCAATTACTTAAATTCACCTCATCATGAGCAACAATAACCGCCGCGTTTTCCTCAAACAAGCCACCGCCCTGGCAGGTGCCTTTGGTGCAGCCAGCATGTTTAACCACGCCCATGCCGAAAGTTTTGCAAAAGCATCGGCAAGGGTAGCGCATTTAACGCCCCAGCAGGTGGCGGCCGATGAGGATTACTGGGCAACCATTCAACAGGCCTACACCGTAAACCCAAGCATTATCAACCTGAATAATGGGGGTGTGTCACCGGCCCCGGCGGTGGTGCAGAAAGCGCTTGACAGGTACAATGCGCTTTGCAACGAAGGCCCATCGTACTTTATGTGGCGGATACTTGATATGGGCCGCGAGCCGTTACGCGAAAAGCTTTCCGCATTGGCCGGTTGCCTGCCCGAAGAAATTGCCATCAACCGAAACGCTACCGAGGCATTGGTTACCGTTATTTATGGTATTAGCCTAAAGGCCGGCGATGAGGTAATAGGGTGCATACAAGATTACCCCAACATGATGCATGCTTACCAGCAGCGTGCCCTGCGCGATGGCATTATTTATAAACAGCTAAATTTTAACTTTCCGATAGAGAATGATGAGGAAATTGTAAAGGCCTACGCTGATGCCATTACCCCCAAAACCAAGCTGATACACGTTACCCACATGGTAAACTGGGTAGGGCAGCTGATGCCTGTACGCAAAATATGCGATATGGCACATGCCAAAGGCATTGAGGTGGTGGTAGATGGTGCACACTCTTTTGGGCTGATAGATTTTAAAATACCTGATCTGCATTGCGATTATTTTGGTACCAGCCTACATAAATTCCTGTCGGCACCAATTGGCAGCGGCATGATGTGGATCCGTAAAGACCATATAGAAAAAACTTGGCCCTTTACCTGTGCCGATAAACCGCAAAGCGCCGATATCCGCAAGTTTGAGCAATTGGGCACCCGCAGTTTTGCCATAGAGCAGGCCATTGGCGAAGCCATCAACTTCCACAACGCCATAGGCGCAAAACGCAAAGAGGACCGCATCCGGTACCTTAAAAACTACTGGGCCGAAAAAGCGCAGACCATCCCGAAGGTAAAAATTCATACCTCGCTAAAAGCCCAATATTCCTGCGCAATTTGCGGCGTAAGCATAGATGGTATGACCCCGGCCGAACTCGACAGCGCACTTTGGAACGGCTACAAAATACATGTGGTAAACATAGTATGGCAAACCATAAATTGCGTACGCGTTACCCCGCATGTATACACCACCACCGCCGACTTGGATAAACTGGTAAAGGCGTTAACCGAAATAGCAGGCAAGAAAGCCTAAATACACTTCAGGCATCCCAACTATAAATATTGTGCGCGGTATCCAATTCGAGGCCCATTTTTTGGTACAGGATATTTGCAATTGCATTATCCTTTGTGGTTTCCAGCATAAATCCGCATGCGCCTGATGATAAGCAAAGCTCTTTTGCCTTATCTATCAATGCAATGGAAATGCCCTGCCCCCTAACTTCTTCGGCAACAAACAGGTCATTCAGTAACCAAAGGCGCTTCATTCGCACCGAAGAAAAAATGGGATACAACTGCACAAAGCCAACAACTTCTTCGTCTAATATTGCTATATAAATAACTGACTCTTGTTGTGAAATCCGCTCTTTAAGAAATCCGGCGCCACTATCCAGCTCGGGCTGTTGCTGATAAAAGACCCGGTAAGCATTAAACAGAACTGCCAGTTGCGGCAGGTCTGTTATTTCGGCTTCTCTGATGGTCATTATTTTATGCGGTGCGATACATTCATCCAGTTCCATTCCCAGGTACGGCCATTATCGGGCGAAAAGGCCTGGTGCCAAACAGGGTTTTCGGGGTCAGTTTTATCCCACACAAAAACCACAATTACCGGCTTACCTTTATAAATATCCTTGCAAAAGAATTTACCAATACTGCCCTCAAAAGAACCAACAACAGGCGGCTCCATTACGCCGGCATTGCTCGCCGCCCAGTACAGGCTCCATAATTTTGTTTTTGGGTTGAAGAGGCGTACGGTCAAGCCCTCAAACGGTTTGCCGTCGAGCGTGGCTTTATAAATGTCCGTATTGCCAACGCCTTGTAAAATGCTTTGGTTCTCGTCGTACGAGGTAAACTCTTCCCACTCGTTAGAGTTGGTCAACCTCGATTTTAACTTTTTATGCTCCATTACCCATTTACCGTTCAGGTAGTCAAAATCGGTACCCGAGGAGGTTTTGGATGGGGTAATTTCCAGTTCGCCTGTTTCGGTAATGCGGGCGTTGGTCATCATAGGGCCCTTTGGCCAATTAACCCCGGCCTGGCCGAATACAGTATGCGATAATAATATCACGATTGCTAATGCCATCAATCGGTGCAAGTGTTTGATGTTTTTCATGTTATTGTTTTTTTATTGGTTATAAAATCAAAATTATAGCTAAATTGGCTCTGCAAAAAGAGCCATTATTATATATTTTACAGAGCCAATAAATGACTAAAGTAACACCGCAGATATTAGTGACTTTTATCAGCATTGATAAAAAGCCGGGGAAAACCATCAATGCGCAACTGTACGAGCAATTGAAAAACGGCGTTTTCTGCGGGATGCTGCGCCCCGGCGACCGGATGCCATCATCGCGGGAATTAGCCACCCAGCTTAATATATCGCGCAACAGCGTTATGCAGGTATTTGAACAGCTTACCATGGAGGGTTTTTTTGAAACGAGGACCGGTTTTGGCACCTTTGTAAGCAGCGGCATAGAAAAACTCTCCTATACAAAAAAGGCAATTGATAAAGGTGATAAAAAGCCGGGGCGGACGGCTGCCCGAGGCTATGGGCTAAATAATGCCTTTGAAGGGCATAAGAGCGAACGGGAGGCTGCGCTCCCTTTTCAAACCTCGTTACCCTTATTTGCCGAATTCCCCTTTGCGGCATGGGCGAAAATAAGCACGGCTGTTAACCAAAAAATAAACCTGTTGCACTTAGGGTACGACGACGCACAGGGTTATTTGCCTTTACGCAAAGCTCTGGCCGACCATCTCCGGATATCCCGATCGATAAATTGTAGTGCCGAGGAGATACTGATCGTAAACAGTTCGAGGCAGGCCTTGAGCTTATGCGGCGAATTACTGCTTACCCAGAGCAGCCAATGCTGGATGGAAGACCCGGGTTACAACGGCGCAAAATCGGCCATCCGGCGTTTTGGCGGTGATATTTGCCCGGTACCTATTGCAGATGATGGTATGGATGTAGACTACGCTATCCGGCATTACCCAAATGCAAAGCTGGCTTATATAACACCATCGCACCAGTACCCAATGGGGAATACCATGGCGCTAAGCGAGCGGATAAAGCTTTTAAACTATGCCGGCGAGCAGCAAATGTGGATAATAGAGGACGATTACGATAGCGAATTTAGGTATAACGGGCGGCCTATCCCCGCGCTGCAGGGGCTGGATACCAATGGCAATGTTATTTATATAGGGACGGTAAGCAAGGTTTTATTACCCGCATTGCGGTTAGGCTATATGGTGTTCCCGACGGCCGAAATGGCGCGGCAGTTTTCTGTTGCGAAATCGGCTACCGACGGACAGAGCAATATTATTAACCAGGCCATTATAGCCGAATTTATTAGTAGCGGGCATTTTGGCCGCCACATAAGGCGTATGCGGCTGGTGTATAAAAAAGCCCAGGACGACCTGGTTGATTTGATAAACCTGCATTTAAAAGGCAGGCTAACCCCCATCCCGGTAGATGCGGGCATGCACCTTTTGGCCTGGCTGCCCAACGGCGTAAATGCGCAAACTGTTGCAGCGGCAGCAAAGCAGGAGGGCCTCATTATAAATACCCTGGCCAAATACAGCGTACAGTTTAAACACGATAACGGCTTAATACTGGGTTTTACAGGCTTCAAACTTGCCGAAATGGAGCCGGCATTGCTTAAATTAAAAAAGGTATTAGTAAAATATTGTTGAGCTTATCTGTTAAGGTTCAAATCGGGTACTAATTCCTTGCCGATTTTTCTTGTGCAGGGGCTGCGGCTTCTATCTGTAGCTTGCGGCAACTTTCTGTTAAAGCAACGGCTATCAATATTACGGCGGCAATGTATATCTTTTTCATCGTGATGTTTTTCTTTTTAAAGGCGTTAGTACAGGTATGACGTAAGTTACACCCCGTGTGTTACAAGCACTTCGCCATAAAAACGAATTATTATATTTATTTGATATAAGTTTGTTATCGTTTTTGCAATTTTACTTTATGGCGATAGCATACCGGCACCAAATAGATGATGATACAGAGTTTGCGCTTTGGCGTATTGAGGAGGGTGCCGACGAGCTATACCAGCAATTGCAACTGGATGAACACGAAAAAGCTTTTACCAAACAACTAAGCAAAAGCAAAAGATACCTGCACTGGCTGGGTACCCGCGTACTGCTCCGCAAAATGCTGCGTACCGAAGAATATATCGACTGCAAGGTGGATAGCCACGGCAAGCCTTACCTGGTTACCTTGCCCTACCATATTTCGCTAAGCCACTCTTTTGATTATGCTGCTGTGATGATAAGCAAAACCAGCCCGGTGGGTATTGATATTGAACAGGTGAAAGAAAAGGTAGAGCGCATTGCCAACAGGTTTTTGAGCGAAGAGGAGCTGGCCTTTATACAGCAAAAAAATAAAATAGACCAGTTATATGTATGCTGGTGCGCCAAGGAGGCTATTTACAAATGCTACGGCCAAAAAGAGGTGTCGTTTTTAGATAATATCCTGCTACAGCCTTTTGAATTTGAAGGGCATGGAGTGGTAGATGCTAAAATGCAAAAAGGCGAAGTGGATATGGGCTACGAGGTGAGCTACCTCAAATACGAGAATTACATGATAGGTTACGTGAAGCAATAAGAGGGATGAAAAATAAAAGAGTGATCCTTCAGGACTGGGGCCTAACAGATTATAAAATCGCCTGGGAGCGGCAGGAGTCCCTTTTTGATGAAACCGTAAAATTAAAGACAGAGATACGTAACCGCCAGTCGCTGGTAGCGGCAGGTGATGGGGCTTTGGAAGAAATACTTACGCCAAATTACCTTGTTTTTTGCGAGCATCCGCACGTATATACCCTTGGTAAAAGCGGCAAAGCAGAACATCTTTTATTGGATGAAGAAGGGCTGAAAGAGAAGAATGCCGTTTACTACCCTATTAACCGCGGCGGCGATATTACCTACCATGGGCCCGGGCAAATTGTAAGTTACCCTATTTTAGACCTCGATAACTTTTTCACCGATATACATTTATACCTGCGCACGCTGGAGGAAGCCGTTATACTAACCCTTGCCGATTACGGGCTTACCGCCGGGCGCTACCCAGGCTACACCGGTGTTTGGTTTGATGGCGATAATGATAAAGCGCGTAAAATATGCGCCATGGGGGTGCGCTGCAGCCGCTGGGTTACCATGCACGGGTTGGCCATGAATGTAAATACCAACCTCAATTACTTTAAAAATATTGTACCCTGCGGTATAGATGATAAGGCTGTAACCAGTATGCAGCAGGAATTGGGGCGCGAAGTTGATTTAAAAGAAGTGCAAAAAATCCTTACCGGGCATATTTTCGTATTGTTTGGTATGGAGGTAGCATGAATAAAATAATAGCAACAATATTTGTAGCCGGCGCGTTGGCCGGCTGCGGTAAACAAATACAATCACCACAAGTGCCAAATAACACCCCAACAAAGCCGGCTACCGTTTATACCAATAATGTAAGTTACCTGGCCCTGGGCGATAGCTATACCATTGGCGAGGCGGTAGCAGCGTCAAACTCATTCCCTTACCAATTATCGGCATGGCTAACGCAGGCTAACCATACTATAGGTACACCCACTATTATTGCCCGTACCGGCTGGACTACTGGTGACCTTATCAACGCCATTAATGCCAGCGGCCCCGGCGATAAAAAGTACGGCATTGTAACCCTGCTTATTGGTGTAAACAACCAATACCGCGGTTTTAGCAAAGAGGTTTACCGGGCCGAATTTGTCCAGTTGTTAAATACAGCCATTAATTACGCCGACGGGAATGAAAAGCACGTGTTCGTGATCTCGATACCCGATTGGGGCGTAACGCCGTTTGCAGGTAGTTACGATAAAACGGTTATAGCTGATGATATTGACAAGTTTAACGCCATCAATAAACAGGAAACCGAAAAGGCAGGCCTCGCCTATGTAGATATTACCCCGGTTTCCCGGCGAGCAGCTACTGATGCTAGTTTAATTGCAAAAGATGGCCTGCACCCGTCGGCGGCCATGTACACTTTATGGGTACAGGCGCTGGCACCGGTAGTGCTTGATAGCTTAAAATAATATCAGATGCCCTTGCAGCAATTGCAGTTACCACGGTACTGTTTATTGGCCGCGCGCCTATCGGTTACCACAGGTTAAAAGGGAGTTTTGAATTTTTGAAAATATTCCTAAAAGAGGGTAACCCACAGGAATGTTTTTTCGTATAATACCCTGTATTTAAACTATTAAGTAATGACAACCTGGGTAATTATAGGAATAATTTTGCTCTCCCTCGCGGGCCTTTTGATATTGGGCATCATCTTTTTTAGTTTTCTTAAATATTTAAAAAGAGAGTATTTCCCTAACTGGAAGTTCCCTGACTATATAAGTGTGGGGTATGCGGAATACCTTTACCATAAGTTTATAAAGCGCGATTTAAAACAATAAGTGCTGTTGCCGCGTACAAAAACTGTAATTTAAATAATGAACCGCAGGGTATCAATTCAAATAATCCTCTGCATTATATGGGCTTTTAAATGCAGGAATGGAACTATTGCACACTACGCAGAAAGGAGTTAAAGCACCACACTGCAAAGCTGTATCGGCGACGTTCACAATTGTTAGTTAAATGTGTAGAATATTACCTTGCCTCCCCCGGCAATTTGTGATAATTTAGGGGCCTCATTGCCAGCCCATGATATTGTCAGACAAACGCATCCTCGAAGAAATTGAAAAAGGTACCATCATTATAGAACCCTTTGATCGCGATTGCCTGGGCACCAACTCTTACGATGTACACCTGAGCAAACACCTGGCTACCTACAAGGACCGTGTTTTAGACGCTAAGCTGCATAACGAGATCATACCGTTTGAGATACCTAAAGATGGCTTTGTACTACAGCCAAATACCCTGTACCTTGGCGTTACCGTAGAGTATACCGAAACCCACCAGCATGTGCCGTTCCTGGAGGGGAAATCGAGCACCGGCCGTTTAGGTATTGATATACATGCCACCGCCGGTAAGGGCGATGTTGGCTTCTGCAACACCTGGACGCTGGAAATATCCTGCGCGCAGCCCGTAAAAATTTACGCCGGCATGCCTATTGGCCAGCTGATATATTTTGTGGTAGAGGGCGAAATAGAAACCCTTTACAATACCAAAAGCAACGCTAAATACAATAAGCCCACCACACGGCCCGTAGAGAGCATGATGTGGAAAAACAAGTTTTAACGTATATTGGTAGCATGTGTAAGTATTGCAGTTAATTAACGTTGTAATACAGTACGGTTTACCTATATCAGTTATGGCAATAAAACGGTTTTTCCCGGCTTTAATAATAGCAGCTTGTATTGCAAGCCTTTTTGGTTTTGTAGCTTTTGACGATCCGATAGATAAGATACAGCGGCAATTGGCTAAATGGGCCGACAACAACCCGGTAGAAAAAGTGTACCTGCACTTAGATAAGCCTTATTATGCCGCCGGAGACGATATTTGGTTTAAAGCCTATGTTACCAGTGGCACCTACCATCAGTTATCAGCCTTAAGCGGCATATTGAATGTAGAACTGATTGATGCCCATGGCCTGGTAACACAAGCCATTAAATTACAGCTAAACAAAGGCACGGCAGCCGGCGATTTTGCGCTGCCGGATACCCTTCAGGCAGGCAATTACAGGTTGCGCGCTTATACCAATTACATGCGCAATGCAGGCAGCGAGTATTTTTTTGATGAGGCCGTCAGCATTATCAACGGTATAAGCCCTGCGGGGTTTAAAACCACAGGTAGTGGCACGCAGAAGAACGTTACCTTGGTCAGCCCGGCAAATAACAGTGCCGCATTACAGTTTTTTCCGGAGGGCGGCTCGTTTGTCGTGGGCGTTCAATCCACAATTGCGTTTAAAGCGATTGGGGCAAACGGCTTGGGAAAGGATGTTAGCGGAGTAGTTAGCAATAACCAGGGGCAGCAAATAGCATCGTTTAAAAGCACCCATTTAGGTATGGGCGCATTTAGTTTTGTACCCATGCCTGGCAACAGTTATACTGCTAAAGTAACTTATGCCAATGGCAAGCAAAGCGTAATCAGTCTTCCGCAAGCTTCGGCAACGGGCTATGCACTAAATATTGTTGAGGCCGACGTGCAGAATTTACGTGTGAAAATAACAACAGCCAGTGCTACCCTACAGCAAGACTCGAGCCGGCTGGTTAACCTGGTGGCACAAAGCGCGGGTGAGGTGTATTATGCAGCCAAAAGCAAACCGGGCAGCCGCGAGTTTACGGCCCTTATACCTAAAAGTAAATTCCCGGCGGGGATAGTGCAGTTCACCCTGTTCTCAGATTCGGGCGAGCCATTGAACGAACGCCTTGTTTTTATCCAGCATCCGGACCAGTTGAAACTAAATATTACTGCTGATAAGGCCGTTGCTTCGCCACAGCAAAAAATGAAGCTGCATTTAAGCGCGCTTAACGGCGGTAAACCCGCCGCCGGCAGTTTCTCGGTGGCGGTAATAGACGAGAGCAAAATACCCGTGGACGAAGACATCGAAAACAATATTTTTGCCAGTTTGCTGCTCACATCAGACTTGCGCGGTTATATTGAAAAGCCTGCTTATTATTTTAATAATACAAACGATAAAACCCGTGCCGATTTGGACATACTGATGCTTACGCAAGGCTACCGCCGTTTTGAATGGAAAGAGATCATGCAGGATAAGTTTACCCCGGTAGTTTTTCAGCCCGAAAAAGCTTTGCAAGTATCGGGCACCATTACTACGCCCGGCGGAAAGCCCGTGGCAAATGCAAAAGTGCAATTGATAGATATTGATGATGCCGCTTACCAAATTGATACGCTGACAGATGCAAAGGGGCGTTTTGCATTTACCAGGCTTGCCTTTGAGGATAGCATCCGTCTGATTATACAAGCCCGCACGGTAAAAAATAAAAGAGACGTGGTTATCCGGTTAGATTCTATTGCGCCTCCCGTTTCCGGCGACTATAAAAATGCCTCTGCCATGCAGGTAAGCATCAGCGATAGCCTTTCGGTTTATGCAAAAAGCAGCAAACAGCTTTACGATATGCAGCGGCGTTACGGGGTAGGCAACCACGTCATCTCGCTACGGGAGGTGGTTATCCGCGAAAAGAAAGTAGCGCTTAAGCATTCGGCTAATTTAAACGGGGCCGGCAATGCAGACCAGGTACTGCTGGCCAAAGATTTGCGTAATTATGGATGCGTTAATATAACCGATTGCCTGCAGGGCCGTTTGCTGGGCGTAATATTCAATAACGGCATTCCGTATTCCACACGCGGCAACCAACCGATGCAGGTGATAATCGACGGGATGTATGTTGAAGGCAACTTTTTGAATAACATTAATTATAATGATGTAGCCGCTATAGAGGTATTGCGCAATATTTCGTCTACTGGGATTTATGGCAGCAGAGGAAGTAATGGATTAATTATAGTAACTACCAAACATGGCGACGATAACGATAATACGTATAATGCCCCGGTAGCCGGGCGCGGCATAAAGCCCTATTACCCTAAAGGGTACTTTAAGGCACGTACGTTTTACTCGCCGCAGTACGATCAGCCCAAGGTAAATAAACAACTGGCCGATCTCCGCAGCACCATTTACTGGAACCCCAACGTACAAACCAATGCTGATGGCAATGCTTTTTTTGAATATTTTAATGCAGGCAGCAAAGGCAGTTACCGGGTTTTGGTAGAGGGTATTGATGATGATGGCAATCTTGGGCGGCAGGTTTACCGCTACAAAGTGGAATAGTTAAGCTGAGCCCGGTCAATTCTTTATCCCGAACACATCTTAAAAACGTGCTATTTGTGAGGTATATTAGTTAACCTTTAGTATATTGCTATGCTAAACCTTAATTATGAAAACATTACGTTGCCTGTTGTTTTTGTGCGGTGTGCTGATAGCCGGGCTAACTTATGCCCAAACAGATAGTGCCTTTATTAGCCATCTAGCCACTGCATTGGCCAAGCAACCCCCAGCCGAAAAAGTTTACCTGCACCTGGATAAACAATCCTACAATTTTGCCGATACGGTTTGGTATAAAGCTTACGTGGTAATTGGCCAGCACCATCAGCTTTCGGCTTTAAGCGGCGTTTTGTATGTAGAACTTGTTAGCCCCAACGATACCCTGGTTAGCCGCCAAACCTTAAAACTTACGGCAGGGGTAGCCGTTGGCGATATACCATTAGCGGCAACCCTGGCGCAGGGCACGTACCGCATACGCGCCTACACCAGGTGGATGCGCAACGCAGGGGCAGAATATTTTTATAACCAAACGGTACGGGTAGGCGGCATTGTAACTGTTACAAAACCAGAACAGGCAGCCGCGCAGAAACCCGACATCCAGTTTTTCCCCGAAGGCGGCGAATTGGTAAGTGGCCTGCGCTCGCGGGTGGCTGTAAAAGCTATCAACGGCAAAGGGATGGGCGAGGATATAAAAGGCCTAATTGAGGACAGCGCAGGTAATGTGGTAGCCGATTTTGCCACCCAGCACCTCGGCATGGGAACGTTTGCTATCGTCCCGCAAAGCGGGAAAACTTATAGAGCTAAAATAAGTGGCCCGGGCGAGGCAGTTTACATGGTGGATTTGCCCGTAGCCAAAGAAGCGGGTTATACCCTGGCCGTTAACAACAGCAAGGCTGATAGCATTTTTATAAAAGTAGCTGTAAACGAAAAGCTGCTGAAAGAGAAGCAAGGCAGTACTTTTTATTTGCTTGGGCAATCAGCAGGCAAAATATATTATACAGCGGAGAGCACACTTGCGCAACCGGTTTATATGGCGGGGATAGCGAAAAGCCGTTTCCCATCAGGCATAGTGCAATTTACCCTGTTTGATGAGCACAGCCGGCCGGTAGCCGAGCGCATTGCCTTTATACAAGGCAAGGATAGCTTATGGCTGCAATTAACCACCGGTACCAAAGCATTCCTGCCAAGGCAACCGATAAAATTCAACCTCAATACAAGTGGCGAAGGGCAACGTGCAAGCGGCACTTTTTCGGTAGCGGTTATTAACGAAACTGCTACAGGAGTAGATGAAGCATCAGAAAGCACCATCTTAAACAATTTGCTTTTAACTTCGGATTTAAAAGGCAGCATCGAACAACCTAATTATTATTTCGGCAATAGCCCCAAGGCAAAGGCCGATTTGGATGTGCTGATGCTTACGCAAGGCTACCGCAGGTTTGAATGGAAGCGGATCTTGAATACAGAACCCGTATCCAATTTCCTGCCCGAAAGATCATTGGAACTTAGCGGCACGGTGCAAACCATGGGCGGCAAACCGGTGCCAAATGGCAAAATTGTATTAACTGCTCCGCGGGAAAACTTTGCATCCGACACAGTTACAGATAGCGACGGTAGTTTTAAGTTTGTTAACCTGGAGATGACGGATACTGCTAAAGTAACGCTGAATGCAAAAAAAGGGAATAATAAGACCAATGTTAAAATAACCGTAATTAACCCTGGCTATGCAGAAATATCGAAAAATACCACAGCGGATACGGTTAGCCTTAGCGTTTCCGCACAAATGGCCGCCGTGTTAACTAAAAGGTACGAGGACTACCGGCAAACGCAAAAAGATGAGCTATTTCGAAGGGGAAAAGTGTTAAAGGAAGTGAGGATAAAGGCTAGCCGCCCGAGGCAACCTGTGCTTACACATTCATCAAGCCTTGCAGGCCCGGGCCATGCAGAGCAGGTGATAACAAGCGATCAATTAAAATCCTGTGCCAATCTTGGGAGTTGTTTGATAGGGAAAATTTTTGGTGTAACTATAGGGTCTGATGGTGTGCCTCGCAGCAAACGTAAAGGCGCAAAAGATCCGGTAACTATTGTTGTAGATGGAAACATAATGGATGGTAGCCATATAAACGATTTTAACGTAGACGATGTTTACAGCATAGAAGTATTGTCGGGAAATTTAGCCCGTACACTGTACGGTGGTGATGCAGGACCCGGAACATTGGTTATTACAATGAAAAATGGCAGTGAACCGAAACCCATGAACACCTATTTCGGCGGTGTAACCACCGTACCATTTAAAGGCTTTACATCACAACGCACTTTCTATTCCCCAAAATACTCACCGGCAACGCCCTTGCCCGATATGCGTAACACCGTTTATTGGAACCCTAACATCATAACCGGTAGCGATGGTAACGCCTCTTTTGAATACTTAAATAATGATAGCAAAGGAACTTACTGCGTGGTGATAGAAGGAATTGACGACAACGGCAATTTAGGCAGGCAGGTGTACCGCTATAAAGTGGAATAGCTGCCTTCAAGAAACCTTGCAAATTAATTTTCTATTGGTTAAACCTTTGCTATATTGGCTCATCTAAACTTCATCATCCTAAGCCCCAATGAAAATAATTTCCAAACTGATCTGTTTCTTCTTTACGCTTTATACCGCAACTGCCTTTGCCCAGCAAGATAGTTCGCTGCTAACCAAGGCTGTTACCAACCTTAAAGCTACTTATGGTGCAAAGCCTGTAGAAAAAGTAT
>NZ_CAMLOV010000037.1 GCF_946481715.1 uncultured Mucilaginibacter sp.
CAGGATAGGGCTGTATGATATGATCCTGATAAAGGATAACCACGTGGATTACGCTGGCGGCATAAGGCAGGCTATTGAGAGTGCTAACCGTTACCTGCAAGAAACCGGCAAAAAGCTGGCCATTGAAATAGAGGTGCGGAACATTGAAGAGCTGGAGCAGGTATTGCAAACGGGCGGGGTAAATCGTATTTTGCTGGATAATTTTAGTTTCGACAGCTTGCGGCAGGCTGTAAGCATGATAGAAGGCAGGTACATTACCGAAGCATCGGGCGGTATAACTACCGAGAACATACGCAATTATGCCGATTGCGGTGTAGACTACGTATCGGTAGGTGCCCTTACCCACTCGGTAAAAAGTTTAGACCTGAGTTTAAAAGCTGTTAAATTATAAATGAATATATTGCGGTATATAACATCAATTTAATATTATTGCAGGCAGATGCTATCAATCTACTCCATTTTAGCGCTTATTCTTGCTTATTGTTTCGGTTCCATACCTACGGCGGTATGGATTGGCCAAGCCTTTTACAACATTGATGTACGCGAGTATGGCAGCGGCAACGCCGGTGCTACAAATACTTTCAGGGTGTTGGGTAAAAAGGCGGGCATACCAGTTATGCTGCTGGATATCCTTAAAGGGTGGACGGCCACTAACCTTGCCTATATCATAGGCGTTTCTACAACCGGCGCGTATCATTCCGTTGCTTTTACCAACTATTCGCTTGCGCTTGGCGTAGCGGCGGTTATGGGGCATTTATTTCCAATATTTGCGGGCTTTAGGGGCGGCAAAGGGGTGGCCACACTTTTTGGAATGATATTGGCTATTAACCTACAGGCATCTTTACTTTGCGTGCTGGTTTTTTTAGTTGTGCTGCTAATAACGCAATATGTGTCCTTAGCATCCATTTCGGCAGGTTTTATATATCCCATCGGCGTAACGTTTATTTTCCCGGTGTCTATAAAATCAGTCGTTATTTATGGGATGTGCATATTTTTGCTGATACTGGTAACGCATCAAAAAAACATAGAGCGCTTATTAAAAGGTAAAGAGTCGAAAGTTAACTTATTTAAGAAAAAAACCGCCTAGATTACCATGAAGACACTAAAACCCCTGCTACTTGCGGCAATTGTTGCAATTACTGTTTACGCCTGTTCTACTGTGCCGTTAACCGGCCGTTCGCAATTATCATTGGTTAGCGATGACCAGATAAACCCGGCCGCCGCCGCCAGTTACAAAGAATTACTATCAGACCCAAAAACAACCGTTGTTACCAGCGGTACCGATGCCCAGCGCGTAAAGCGTATTGGCGGCCAATTGGCTGTTGCTATAGAGCAATACTTAAATGCCAATGGCTATGCTAACCAATACAGCTTTCAATGGGAGTTTAACCTGATAAAAAGCCCGGAAATAAATGCCTGGTGTATGCCGGGTGGCAAGGTTGCCGTTTATAGCGGCTTATTGCCGGTTGCCCAGTCAGATGCCGGCCTTGCCGTTGTTATGGGCCACGAAATTGGGCATGCTATTGCACGCCACTCTGCCGAGCGTATGTCGCAGCAGTTGGCATTGCAGGCAGGCGGCACCGCCGTAGGCGCAGCAACAGGTAATAAATCTGCTGCAACGCAAGCTATCGTAGGCCAGTTGTATGGCGTTGGCGGGCAGTTAGCCATGTTGAAATACTCAAGGGCACAAGAATCAGAGGCCGACCGCTTAGGTTTAACCTTTATGGCCATGGCCGGTTACGACCCGCGCCAGGCGGTTGCCTTTTGGCAGCGCATGGCGGCACAAAACAAAGGTGGCAGCCCGCCCGAGTTTTTAAGCACCCACCCATCTGATGCTACCCGTATTGCCAACCTGCAGAATTTAATACCGGAGGCACTGAAATATTACAAGGGGAGATAAATAATACGAATTTCCGCCAATTTGATCGAATTGCACGAATTTGATTTGCGGTCGGATTTTGATATAAAGAGCCACATGGAAGCTTTCCTTGTGGCTCTTTTTATGTCATCGGCCCTGTTTTCTATTAACCAAAGAAAACCACAGAAAAACACCGAAAAACCGAAGATTTTTGCGGAAAATTGCAGGGTTTTTACTGCCAAAATTTAACATATGGCCACATCCAAATCCCGCTTCCTTACCGCTCAATGGAAAAACCTGGTAATGCTGAATTACGAGGTAGACCCGGAAATACTAAAACCCTACCTCCCCGCCGCCACCGAAATAGACCTATGGCAAGGCAAGGCATTGGTAAGCATGGTGGGCTTTTTGTTTAAAGAAACGCGCGTAATGGGCATTAAATGGCCCTTCCACGCAAACTTCGAGGAGGTAAATCTGCGTTTTTACGTGCGCCATTTCGATGGAAACGAATGGAAACGCGGCGCTGTTTTCATAAGCGAGATAGTACCGAAGAGTATGATAGTGCTGATTGCCAATAACTTGTATAAAGAGCATTACCGCGCACTACCTATGCGGCACTCCATCACCAAAGATGGTCCTGGGCACACCCAGTTTTTATACGAGTGGAAACTGAACGGCAGGTGGAACAAGTTGGGCGCAACGGTACGCAATGCCCTTGTTAAGATAGAACCGGGCAGCCCCGAGGAGTTTATTTTTGAACATTACTGGGGTTATAACAGGCTAACTGACTATAAAACAATGCAATACCAAGTGGAGCACATTGCATGGCAGGTAGCGGAGGTAAAGGATTATATATTCGATGGCGATATTGCCGAGCTATACGGCGAGGCATTTGTGCCTTACCTCTCGGTTAAACCATTCTCGGCTTTCTGGGCAAATGGCTCGGATATAGCGGTTAGGATAGGGGATAAGCTGGTGCTTGACGCAATACTTCCAGGATAGCCTTAGCCTTTAACAGGCACTCCTCATATTCCTTCTCTGCATCTGCATGGTAGGTGATGGCCCCACCTACATGGAACGACAAATATTTGTTTGTGGAGTTATATAACAGCGTGCGTATCACCACGTTAAAATCAAAATCGTCATCAGGTGCAAAGTAGCCAACAGCACCGGAATATACGCCGCGTTTGCTGCGTTCGTACTGCTCCATCAGTTGCATGGCGCTTATTTTTGGGGCCCCCGTCATGCTGCCCATGGGGAAGGTGTTTTTAACAGCCTCCACGGCGCTTACACCGTCCCTTATCTCACATACAACGGTTGATACCATTTGGTGTACCTGGGTAAAGCTCTGTATACCAAATAGTTCCTCAGTCTTTACTGTGCCGGGTTTGGCGGAGTGGGTGAGGTCGTTACGCACCAGGTCTACTATCATTACGTTTTCCTGCAGCTCTTTTGGAGTACTGCGAAGCTCTTGTTTAATGCTCTGGTCGATAGCTTTGTCCTCATCCCGCCTAGCGGTGCCTTTTATGGGTTGGGAGATAAGCTTGGTGCCGCGCTTTGCCAAAAAACGTTCTGGTGAAGCGCAGAGGATGTAATTTCCTTTCCATTTAAAAAAGGTAGCAAAGGGCGTAGGCGAGAGGCTGTTTAATTTGTTAAATATGGTAAGCGGCTCAATATCTGCACCTTCTGCATAAAACTCCTGGCAAAAATTGGTTACGTATATATCCCCGCGGATGATATGCGCCTTTATTTTCTCCACCGCTTCCATATATTCTGCCTTACTGAAACAGGGCTGAATGCTTACAGATGGGATGTTGTCTTGTGGGGAGGGTTTGAATCCTTCCAGCTTTTTGAAAATTCCGGCTTCGTCTTCAGCAATTATCTCCACCGTGTTTTTATTGATGGTGATAACAATTTCAGGGGCGAAGAAGTACAAGTCGGGAAAGTGGAGCCCGTCGGGGTTGTCCGAAGATAAATTCTCTACCTCGTTCTTCAAATCGTAACCAAAAAATCCAGTGATAAAACCGGGATTTTGCTTGCGGAAATCTCCGAGTTTTTTGAATTTATCACCGTTTTTTGGTTCAATTTCGTGCCTTTTTCCAATCGAAATCAGCGTATCAAATTTTCCGTACTGGTCAGCGTAATTATTACTGTCGAGGTAACAAACCGTATCGAAAAAAGCATCCGCCCAGGCAAGTGCTTTTTGTTTGAATAGCTCTACATCGGTTACCTCGAATATCACGCGGCAAAGATAAATAACAGGAAAAGAAAAAAGGCCCCGTTTATCGGAGCCTCTTAAAATTATTAAGCATTTTTGGCATCTTCAATAGGGTCCTGCAATGGAACTGTTTCTTCTTTTTCTCTCATCCAACTGTCTAACCCAGTTTTTTGGTTATGGAGCTTTATGGCGAGGAAAATAGCAGGCAATATGCCAAGCGATATACTTATAACCAGGTACAGCACAAATAGGATAAGGATGCCGTAAACATAGTAGCCAAGGCTTTTTCTATCCTCTTCGTATAGTTCGTAAGCGGATAGTTTTGTGGCTAACCAGCTGGAGTATATTAGTAACGACCACGAAAGGACACTAATGTATGAGCGAAAGCCGGTTTCGATAAAAGCTATTAAAATTGCAAAAAGTACGCCAAGTGAACAGCAAACCAGGGCAATGTAAGAAGCGGTTTTGAGAGTTGAAGGTTTAAACATCAGTTAAGTTTTAGGGTTTTGATTTATAAATATAGAAAGATTTACAAATCAAAACCCCAAACTAAATAATTTTAATGCAGCACCAAAGTCTGCTTCCTATCTGGTCCTACGGATAACCATTTTACCGGTACGCCCAATTCAGCCTCCAGGTAGTCGATGTAGTTTTGCAGTTTCTCCGGTATCTCGTTCAGTTCGGTAATGCCGGTTAGGTCTTCGTTCCAGCCGTCTATTTCTTTCAAAACCGGGTGGGCATCAACGGAGCAGATGTCGTACGGCATGTAGTCTATCTGTTCGCCTAAGTAATTATAATGGGTACAGGCGTAGATCTTATCGAAACCGCTTAATACGTCGGCCTTGGTCATTACCAGTTGGGTGACACCGTTCAGCATAATGGCGTATTTTAATGCAGGCAGGTCTATCCAGCCGGTACGGCGTGGGCGTCCTGTGGTTGCGCCAAATTCATGGCCAATGCGGCGTAGCTCTTCGCCGGTTTCGTCGTTCAACTCGGTAGGGAAGGGGCCGCCGCCTACGCGGGTGCAGTAGGCTTTAAATATACCTATCACATCGCCTATCTGGCTTGGGGCAATACCTAAACCGGTACAAGCACCAGCTGCGGTGGTGTTTGATGACGTTACAAAGGGGTACGAACCGAAGTCGATATCCAGCATAGCACCCTGTGCGCCTTCTGCGAGTACTTTTTTGCCATCTTTTATGTAACCGTTTACCAAATGCTCACTATCTACCAGCGGGAACTGTTTTATGAAATCTATCGCCTCAAAAAACAAAGCTTCGCGCTCGCTAAAGTCGGCTACTTCGCCATACATGGCCTGCAACATCGAAGTATGTTTATCAACCAGTTTCTGGTAGCGCTCTTTAAAATCGGGCAGGGTGATATCGCCAATACGTAAACCGTTACGGCCGGTTTTATCCATATAAGTTGGGCCGATACCTTTTAGGGTAGAACCAATTTTGCCGTCGCCCATTTTCTTTTCAGAAGCGGCATCAAGCAATTGGTGTGTAGGTAGTATCAGGTGCGCCTTTTTGGCAATCATCAAGTTCTTTTTGGCCAGCAGGTCGTGCCCGGCATCTTTCAGCTTATCAAGCTCTTTTTTCAGCGTGATAGGGTCGATAACTACGCCATTGCCAATGAGGTTCATGGTGTTATCGAAAAATATACCCGAAGGGATGGTATTCAACACAAACTTTTTGCCTTCAAACTCTAAGGTGTGGCCGGCATTCGGGCCACCCTGGAAACGGGCTATCAGGTCGTAACCTGCGCTCAGTACATCAACAATTTTACCTTTACCTTCGTCGCCCCACTGGAGGCCTAATAATACGTCAACAGCCATTAATTAATATCTTTTCGTAATAAGTCTTAAATGATTTTGAATCGGGTTACTGTGCTTTTCTGTCGCAAAAGCCATCGCGCAGTTTAATGCAGTTACCGTATAGGTTTAGCGAGTGGTGTTTAATATCGAATTTTAATATATCGCCCATCATGCTTTGGATCTGCTGTATGCGCGGGTCGCAAAACTCAACCACTTTGCCGCAATCGATGCAAATGATATGGTCGTGCTGCTTGTAGCCGTACGATTTTTCGAACTGTGCCATGTTTTTGCCAAACTGGTGCTTGGTAACCAAATCGCAGGATACTAAAAGTTCTAAGGTATTGTATACCGTGGCGCGGCTTACCCGGTATTTCTTGTTCTTCATGTGGATGTATAAACTCTCCACGTCGAAATGGTCGCTGCGGGAGTAGATCTCCTCCAGTATGGCAAAGCGCTCCGGGGTTTTCCTGAGGCTTTTGTTTTCGAGGTAAGCCTCAAAAATCTTCTTTACCAACGCTATGGTTTCCTGTACAGGCATAATATTAAATTAACCCTCCAAAGGTATTAATATTTTATAAAAGAAGAGGCAAGAGTTGAGAATCAAGAAACAAGAGAAAAATTATGCTTTATCTCTTGATCATTGCATCTTATGTCTTGCTTCTTGTCTCTTGATTCTGAAATTACGACGCCTTCTCTGCCGTTACCGAATCAAACCGCTCTACCGAAGTAATGCCCTTTATCTGCAATATCTTTTTGGTAAGGTTGTTTAAATGTTCGGTATCGTTTACGTAAATCATTATCGAACCTTCAAAAATACCGTTATCGCTATCCACGGTAATAGAGCGGATGTTTACCTTAAAATCGTTGGATATTACGGTGGTGAGCTTGTTTATCAGCCCCACCTCGTCAATACCGCGGATGCGCATGCCGGTTAAAAACGCCAGTTCCAGTTGTTTGGTCCATTTGGCTTTTACAATGCGGTAGCCATAGTTGGCCATCAGCTTGGCGGCGTTAGGGCAGTTGGTGCGGTGTATTTTAATGCCATCGCTCACGGTTACAAAACCAAATACATCATCGCCGGGGATAGGGTTACAACAGTTGCTCAGCTTGTAATCTATCTTTTGCAGGTCTTCGCCAAAAAGCAGTACATCGCTATCTTTGGTTTTGATGCTGCGCACCAGGCTTTGTAGCTGGTCGGTTTCAATTTTATCCTGTGGCTTGTTCTCTATAACTTTTTCGGATGCCTGGTACTCCTTCAGGTCCTTCATGTCTATCAAACCCTTGGCCACGTTGTAAAAAAGGTCCTGGGTAGAGGTGAGCTTGAAAAAATAGCTCAGCTTATGGATATTCTCGGAGTTGTAAGTGATCTTAAGCGATTTAAGCTTCCGCTCCAGTATCTCTTTGCCATCCTCGGCTATCTTGCGTTTTTCTTCTTTTAAGGCCGATTTTATCTTGGCTTTTGCCTTCGCGGTAACCACAAAGTTCAGCCAGTCTTCTTTAGGGGTTTGCTTGCCGGATGTGATGATCTCTACCTGGTCGCCGTTTTGCAGTTTGTAGCTTAATGGTACCAGCTTGTGGTTTACTTTGGCGCCGATACAGCTGGCTCCCACATCGGTGTGTATCTCGAAGGCAAAATCAAGCGCGGTAGCATTTAACGGTAATTGTATCAGTGCGCCTTTGGGGGTGAAAATGAATATCTCATCGCTGAAGAGGTTCATTTTAAAATCATCCAAAAAGTCTAACGCATTCGAGTCGGGGTTCTTCAGCATATCCCGCACTTTTTGTACCCATTGGTCTAAACCACTGTCTGATGACGATTCCTTGTACTTCCAATGCGCTGCAAAACCTTTCTCGGCTATCTCGTTCATCCGTTTGGTACGTATCTGCACCTCTACCCACTGCCCACGTGGGCCCATTACAGTGGTGTGCAAGCTTTCGTAGCCGTTTGCTTTGGGCGAGGAGATCCAATCGCGCAGCCTGTCCGGATTAGGGCGGTACAGGTCTGTAATGATGGAATAGGCCTTCCAGCAATCAGCTTTCTCGCTCTCGGGCGTACTGTCTAATATTATTCGGATGGCAAAAAGATCGTACACCTCCTCAAAGGGTATCGATTTCTTTTTCATCTTATTCCATATAGAATGGATAGATTTTGGCCTGCCGAATATATCTGCATGCAGGTCCTGGTCTGCTACCACTTTCTTCACCGGTTCAACAAAATCGCGGATGAATTTCTCGCGCTCTGTTTTTTTCTCGTTCAGCTTGGCTTTTATAAACGAATAGGTTTCGCGCTCCATGTATTTCATGGATAGGTCTTCCAACTCCGACTTTATGGCATACAGCCCCAGCCTATGTGCCAATGGGGCATACAAATACACCGTTTCCGACGATAGCTTCAGCTGCTTATCGCGCGGCATAAACTCCATGGTGCGCATATTATGCAGCCTGTCGGCTAGTTTTATCAGTATCACCCTTACATCATCGGCAAGGGTAAGCAGCATTTTCCGGAAGTTTTCGGCCTGCAGCGAGCTGTTGGTATCAAACACGCCGGATATTTTGGTAAGCCCATCAATAATTTTAGCTACTTTTTTACCAAATTCCAGCTCAATATCTTCCAGGGTAACGTCGGTATCTTCCACTACATCGTGCAGCAGGGCGCACACAATTGATGTTGTACCAAGCCCAATCTCTTCGGCGGCAATCTGCGCCACGGCTATGGGGTGGTATATATAAGGCTCGCCGCTTTTGCGGCGCATATCTTTATGGCTTTCCAGCGCCATATCAAAGGCCTTGCGTATCATGCGTTTATCCCCTTTTTGCAGGGTAGATTTGCTTGCACGCAGCAATGCCCGGTAACGTTTCAGTATCTCGGTTTTCTCGGCTTCCAGGTCAATCACTAAATCTTTCATGTATAAGCGTATATGCTATATAATATCATCAACTTGCAACAATATTTATTATTGCGGCTTGTTATAAAATAATGGAATAAAATGCGTTAATTTTGTGTTCAAGTAAAAATATGAAATTTATTGCTACCCTGCTTGTATTTTGTTGCGTGTGTGGGACCTTAAAGGCCCAGGTAGATAAAACTGCCCCACCGGTTATACTTGGCAAAAATGATACCATCAAAACGCTTATGACAAAGCTTGATGGCGAGTTGGTGCCCTGGATTGTTACGCCCGAAGTACGCATTGTAGATACCCGCATTTTTGCCAGCACACAGGATAGGGCTAACTTTTACCGTTTGCGTTATAATGTAATGAAGGTGTTGCCTTACGCGCAGTTTGCAGGTAAACGCTACCGCCAGCTACAACGCGACCTGGCCTTAACAGCCGACAGGAAAAAGCAAAAAGAATTGATGAAGGCTTGCGAAAACGAAATTAAAGGCATTTTTAATAAGGAGATTAAGGACCTGACGATAACGCAGGGCGAAGTATTGATAAAACTCATCAACCGCGAAACAGGCAATACCAGTTTTGCAATGGTTAAAGAACTTAAGGGCGGTTTTAACGCTTTTGTGATACAATCGGTAGCAAAGATTTTTGGGCACGACCTGAAAGAAACTTACGACCGGGAGGAGCAGCGGGATATCGAATCGATACTACAATCCGCAGGCTACAACCCCAGCTATAATTAATGGACAATAAAAATATCTACGGGTTTAGCGTTAACGCGTTAGATGGAGAGCCTATCAGCCTGGCGGACTATAAAGATAAAGTACTGCTTATTGTAAATACGGCGTCGGAGTGTGGCTTTACGCCCCAGCTTAAAGAATTGGTTGAATTAAAGAGGGAATTTGGCGCGCAAGGCTTTGAGATATTGGCGTTCCCATCAAACGACTTTGGCGGGCAGGAACCTTTAGAAGGCCAGGATATAGCTACTTTTTGCAGCAATTACGGCAATAATTTCCCGGTGTTTGATAAAATAAGGGTGCGCGGCCCGTATGCCGACCCACTGTATAAGTTTTTGAGCGAGAAAAAAGAGAACGGCGTGCTTAGTTCTGTACCACGCTGGAATTTCCACAAATTTTTAATAAACAGGGATGGCGCGGTTGTTGATTATTTTTTCCCGTTCACCAAACCCACGTCCTCTAAGATCAGGAAGAAGCTACAGCGGTTGCTGGGAGCGGCCGGCCTTAACAACAAATAATTTATGTTGAAGTTAGATATATTAGTTTTACCCGTACACCCGGATGATGCAGAGCTTGGCTGTGCCGGTGTTATTTTGAAACACATTGCCCTCGGCCATAAAGTTGGCATTGCAGATTTAACCCGGGGCGAATTGGGTACCCGTGGCACTGCTGAGATACGCGATAAGGAAGCTGCTAAAGCAGCTGAAATTTTAGGGTTAACCATACGAGAAAACCTGGAACTGCCTGATGGCTTTTTTGAGAATACTAAAGAGTATCAATTAAAAGTAATTGCGGCCATTCGCAAATACCAGCCGGAGATTATCATAACCAATGCCTACCACGACCGCCACCCCGACCACGGGCGCGCTAATGAATTGGTAGAAGCAGCAGCTTTTTTAGCAGGCTTGCGCAGGATAGAAACTTTTGATGCAGGTGGCAACCCGCAGGAACCATGGCGCCCCGGGCAGGTGCTTCATTTTATACAGGACAGGTATATTAAACCGGATATTTTGGTGGATGTAACCGAATACTGGGACAAAAAGAT
Organism: uncultured Mucilaginibacter sp.; assembly: GCF_946481715.1. Next base: position 10,566 of record NZ_CAMLOV010000037.1, read on the forward strand.
AGAAAGCGTTTATGCGTATGGTTCGCAATTCCACAACCCCGAATGGAATGAGGATGAGCCACAGACGTACATATCATCGCCCGATTTTATTGAGCAGATACAAGGGCGTGGCCGCGAATTTGGCAAAAGCATCAACGCAAAGTACGCCGAGGGCTTTACGTCCAGGAAGATATTAGGAGTGGATAATTTGATGGAGCTACGTTAGAAATCATCGCAACGTCATTGCGAGCGAAGCGTGGCAAACCTCGGTAAGAAGAGCCGATTTGCAAGTCCGCCCTGCTTGCCGGGGATTGCTTCGCCGTTCCTCCTCGCAATGACGCGCTTATTGGTAAAACAACAAAGCCGCTCAAATAAGCGGCTTTGTTGTTTTTTTAAACCCCTACGTATTCGAAGCGGTTATTTTCGTTACTGCGCTCTCTGCGCAGTTTGTTCTCTTTGGCAAGTTTTAAAAGTATGCCCGATAATTCTGAAGTTTTAAAATCCGAATCGAAGTTGTCTTTGCAGTATTCTGCAATAGCCGATATCGAATGCGGCGTTTTAAAGAAATCGCTCGATAGCAACTGGTTCAATACCTTAGTAGCTCCGGGTTTTTTACGGCGCTGCACGGTAAGGCTTGGTTCGTCGCCACTTTCATCCCTGGCTCTGCGCGCCTTCCTATTGAAAATTTCAGATCCTTCCGTTTCCACCCGCTCCGTTTCCATAATCTCGTCTAACAGCCTGTCTACAACTCTTACTTGTACGGCCTCAGACTGGAAAGAATTAACAACCTCGGCAATCTCTACCAGTTGTTTTTTTAATTTTTCAATTTGTCTGTTCATTCTAAAAATAGTAACCCTGTTTTATATAGATATAAGTTGATGTATTACAATACGTTAATAAAATGCGTTACGCTACAGGCGTGTTATATAATAGTTAATAATATATATAATAACGCCATACTGCGATTATAGTATATTCTAAAGAAAAAAAGCACCTGCTCTACGTAAAAACAGGTGCCTGTAGCGATATTATTACATTGATATTATAGAGCCGGCAGTATTTTTTCGATGTTATATAAGCCTTCGTTGATGTGTTCTTTTTCGATGATAAGCGCCGGGCGGAAACGGATGGTTCGTTCTCCGCAACCCAGGTACATGATGTTGTTTTCCAGCCCTTTATTGATAAATGCGCTGCGGGTGGCCGCGTTGGGGAAATCGAATGCGGTAAGCAACCCTTTGCCCCGCACGTTGGTTACCAAACCGCTTTTTGCTGCAATATTTTGCAAGCCGTTTTCCAGGTAGGTGCCGGTTTCGGCTGCTTTTGCGCATAATCCATCCTCTTCAATAATTTCCATAATTTTTGCCGAGCGAACCATATCTACCAAGCTGCCGCCCCAGGTAGAGTTAATACGCGATGATATTTTGAAAACATTATCCTCAATTTCATCCACACGGTTGCTAACCAGAATGCCGCATACCTGCATTTTTTTACCAAAAGCGATAATATCCGGGCGCGCCTTTTCGCCAAAATGCTGGTGCAGCCAAAATTTGCCGCTAAGGCCTACACCGGTTTGTACTTCATCGTAAATCAGCATTGCCTCGTATTCGTCGGCAATTTGCCTTAATTGTTCTAAAAACTCCTGCCTAACGTGTTTATCCCCTCCTTCCGAAAGGATGGGTTCGATGATGATGGCGCAAATATCATCGGGGCTATTGGCAAAGGCGGTACGTATCTCGGCTATTGATTTTGCTTCGCGCGCAGCCAAATCAACAATGTTGTTCTCATTCAGTGGGAATTGTATCTCCGGTAGCGAAACCCTCGGCCAGTCGAACTTGGCGAACCATTTGGTTTTTACGGGTTGGGTGTTGGTTAGGCTTAAGGTATAACCCGAGCGGCCATGGAAGGCGTGCTCAAAGTGTAAAACTTTATGCCCTTTTTCCTGCGTATGGCCTTTGGCAAAGTTTTTTTGCACTTTCCAGTCCATAGCTACTTTTAGCGCGTTTTCTATAGCCAAACTACCGCCTGCGATAAAAAATGCATGCGGCAAATAATCGGGGATGCCTACACGGCCGAATGTTTCTACAAACTGGGCGTATTGCTCTGTATAAATATCAGAGTTGCTGGGGTTGGTTAATGCCGCCAGCATCAAGTTCTTTTTAAAAGCCTCGTCGCCCAGCATTTTGGGGTGGTTATAGCCTAAGGGCACAGATGCAAAGCAGGTAAAAAAATCGAGCAGGGTGCGGTTGTTTTTGGCATCGAAGATGTGGACGCCCTGGCTTTTTTCCATGTCAAAAGTAAGGTCGAACCCATCGGCGAGGATGTGTTTGCTGAGGGTGGCCTGTACGTTTTGAGCGGTGATCTGTGCGTGGTTCATAAGTATAATTAGTTTTAACAAATCTAACAAAAAGGGCTAAATAACAATAATTTAAAGGTTTTTGAACCGATTGACAAAAAAGTAACTTTAAATTAACTAAACATAGTTTTTGTACCAAAGCTGGAATTAGTATGGCATGGAGATGTGTAGATTTCAGATTTTAAATGTGCAAATGAAGGATGATTTTGCGAAGATGTAGCCTCACCATCGCGTTTTTGCGAGCCGCGGAGGGGCGTTAGGGCAAGGGGGCGGCGTGGCAATCATCGGCAAGCAAGGCGGACTTGTGGAGTCGCTCCGCATGCCGATAATTGCCACGCTATCGCTCAAGGATGTTGGGTAAGGCCTTAAAATCTATCCTTCATCCCCATCAATCCCCAAATACCACCGGTGTGGATGGCAAGAATCCTATCACCGGGTTTAAATTGATCCTTTGCAGCCAAATTGTACAAAGCATAAAGCATTTTGCCGGTATAAACAGGCTCTATCAATATCCCCGTTTTGGCAACGAAGCTTTTGATAAAATCAATAAGCTCCTGCGTGGTTTTGGCGTAGCCGCCGAAATGGTAATCGAGATGCAAATCATAATCTGCCGGGGCTGTGAGGTATTTGTCGATCTCATCCTTTATAAAGCCACCGTTTTTAAAAACGGGGATGGCGTTAAATCGGGTTTTTAATTGGTGTTCGTTCATGCCGTTGATAATCCCGGCAGCAGTGGTCCCGGTTCCGCATGCGCAAAAGATGTGGGTATAAGTTTCCGTTAATTCCTCAACCAGTTCGCTGCAGCCTTTCGCCGCCTCGGGAGATGCGCCACCTTCGTCGATAAAAAAGGCGTTGTTGTCATCTCCAAAATATTGCGTAAATAAGGCTGGTTTATCGCGGTAGCTGTCCCTATCCGTAAAAATGAGCTGCATGCCATGCAGGCGGCACATAAAAAGGGTGTCGTTTTGCACCTCTTCGCCACGTACAAAGCCTGTGGAACGAAAACCAAATTTTGCCGCGGCAGCCGCTGTTGCCAGCAGGTGGTTGGAATATGCGCCTCCAAAAGTTGCCAAACGGGTTTTGTTTTCTGCCTGCGCTTTTTGCAACACATATTTCAGTTTGCGCCATTTATTGCCCGATATAAGCGGGTGTATCATATCATCCCGTTTAACAAATACTTCGATGCCTTTCGCTTCAAATAACGGATCGGTTATTTGGTGGATGGGGCTGTAAATATCGAGGGTGATATGCATAGAGGCGAATTTAGAGAAAAAATTGAGTGGGCAGCCTGTAGCGATGTGTTTCAAACTCATCGCTATAGGTTTTTTCTTACTTTTGCGCCATGGCAGAGGATACTCAATTACTGGACAGCGACGAGCAGGATTTATTTGAACATCTGCGCGTAGTGGTTGATAAAGGGCAATCGCTGTTGCGGATAGATAAGTTTTTGATGCACCGCGTGGAAAACGCTTCCCGCAATCGTATCCAGAATGCAATTGAAGCGGGCAATGTACTGCTGAACGACAAACCCGTAAAGGCAAGTTACCGCGTTAAGCCGATGGATGTGATCTCCGTTGTGCTGCCCCATCCGCCGCGCGATACGGAAGTTTACCCCGAAAACCTGCCCATCAATATTGTTTACGAAGACAATGATGTGCTTATTGTGAATAAGGAGGCGGGCATGGTGGTACACCCAGGCTATAATAATTACACCGGCACGCTGGTGAATGCGTTGGTATACCACTTTCAGCAATTGCCTACGCTGCCAGGCAACGATGGGCGGCCGGGGCTTGTGCACCGCATTGATAAAGACACGTCGGGTCTGCTGCTTATCAGTAAGAACGAACGCAGCATGAATTACCTGGCCAAGCAATTTTACGACCATACCATCAACCGTAAATACATTGCCCTGGCATGGGGAGATATTGCAGAAGATGGCACCGTAAGCGGCTACATCGGCCGCAGCATAAACGACCGCCGGGTAATGTCTATCTACGATGACCCGGAGAAGGGCAAATGGGCAGTTACACACTACAAAGTGTTAGAGCGCATGGGTTATGTTACCCTGATAGAGTGCAAGCTGGAGACGGGCCGTACGCACCAGATCCGCGCGCACATGCGGCATATTGGCCACCCGCTGTTTAGCGACGCCATGTACGGCGGCGATAAAATTTTGAAGGGAACGGTATTCAGCAAATACCGCCAGTTTGTTGAAAATTGCTTCGAAATAATGCCGAGGCAGGCCCTGCATGCAGCTTCGTTGGGTTTTTTGCATCCTTCGCTAAAAAAAGATATTTATTTTGAAGCACCCTTACCGCTTGATTTTAAAACAGTTTTGGAAAAGTGGCGCAAGTATAGCAGTGCAGATATGAAAAGTGAGATGTGAGGTTTTAGATATGAGATTTGAGATATGAGATTTGAGAAGGAAAAACAAATCGCGCTTTTGATTGTCGGCAAAATAAAACTTAATAATTTAATAATTTTTTAAGTTTGCAAATGTTAATAAAGGGAGCTAATCTCACATCTAAAATCTCATATCTCAAATCTAAGAATGTCTCCCAGGTACATCAATTTTAACGGCGAAATACTCCCTGAGGATAGCATATTGCTTACCATAGCCAACCGCGGTTTTAAGTACGGGGATGGCTTATTTGAGAGTATGCGGTTAATGAAAGGCAAATTGCAATTTGCCGAATTGCATGCCGAACGCCTGCAGCGTGGCATGAAGGCGCTTAAAATAGATGGTTATTCGCAAACTGATACCTGGTTTCTGCGCGAACAGTGTGAATTGCTGGCCCGCCGTAATAAAATACGCCACGGCCGTTTACGCCTCACGGTTTACCGCGATGCGGAAGGCTTGTACACCCCCAGCCAAAATAAAATGGGTTTTTGCATAGAAATTACCCCGCTGGAGGAGCCCCGATATTTTATGAATGAGAAGGGTTTGATAATGGATATTTACAGCGAATTACCCAAGCCGCTTAATTACTTATCCACCATAAAAACCTGCAATTCATTGCTGTACGTAATGGCAGCTTTGTATAAACAACAGAACAAGTTGGATGAGGTTTTCCTGCTGAATGCTAACGGCTTTTTGTGCGAGGCAGGCGCGGCCAATATATTTGTATGGTACCAAAACCACCTGTATACCCCGGCCCTTAGCGAAGGCTGCGTAGAAGGGGTAATGCGCCAGGTAGTGATTAAACTTGCGCAGGACAATAACATCCCCATCACCGAGGCTCAAATTAACCCCGAAATATTAAACGAAGCCGATGAGGTTTTTTTAACAAACGCCAGCCGCGGCATACAATGGGTAATGGGTTACGGCGTAAAGCGTTATTTTAACAAGGTAAGCAAAGGGCTGATGGATGAGTTGAATAAGTTGTAGGGGGCAAAGTATGAGTGGAAGGAATTTAATTATAGCGTTATTTTTTATCCAGGCATCTGCATGCATTTCTATTGCTCAGCCTGCGCCCAAAAATCTCTACGAGGTTTTTCATTTTCTTGATAACGATTGGAGTATCGTTCGTAAAACTCATTTTAAAAACTTATCCGAGTCGGAAGCTACAGCATCTGAACATTTTGGGATGGGTTTGTGGATAAGAAATACTTGGATACGCGGTAACAGAAACCCACCGCTGGTAAAGTACTTTCATTCGATAAGGCTGCATAATCCCGATGATATTTCGTCTCTGATATTGTTATCATACCATCGCCGACTAAATAACAAGCCATTAGATATAAAAGCACAGGTAGATGAATATGCCTCGTATTGGGAAAAGATAAGTGATTGCGAAACGCGGGCAACCAACCAGGCTGTTACGGTCTATAATAAACACAAAGCAGGCGACCGGATAATCATTCGTATGCACGTATACACCAGCGAAGACGGCAGCAAAAACGCAACTGTTTTTGTATGCCCGAGCGTCGACTGGGAATTTGACCCCAAAAAGGATTTGGAAATCACCGGAGAGATCACAGAAAAATACGTAATCAACTCGCCATCAAATGTGTTTTTCAAAGTCAGGATTAATAAAGCGAATTTAAATAACCTGCAGATAATCGGTAAAGATATGGTAATCGGTAACGAGATGAATTTTTCGCTGAAGAATTTGCTCGTAGACTGATTTCTTCAGCTCATGCCCAAATAGAATATTTTGCTTTTATATCTTCGAGGTCTATAAAATTATCTTCGTCCATACTCTCCTCATAAGCCTCGAGAACGCCTTGCTGCTCCTCAGGTGTTAGAGATTGCCAAATACGGGCAATAACCGGTTTGTTATCTACCATTCTCCCTAAAACTTATTCCCTCTCAAAAATTCCTCAATACCCATGCGTTTTTTGCCTTCCAGCTGTACATCGGTAACGCTTACAAAACCATCGGGTGTGGTGAATTTTAAATGCGTTTTGTTATCGGTAACAAAAGCACCCGGCGCAAGCCCGGGTTCGGTTACTTCAAACGTGGCGTTATAAATTTTCAGCACCTTATCATTAATGGTAGTAAATGCAGTAGGAGAAGGGCTTAAGCCGCGAATGAAATTGCAAACCTTTTGAGCGGGCTGGTTAAAATCTATCAGGCAATCTTCCTTAAAAATTTTAGGGGCGTGTTTCAGCTCTACGCCTTCTGTAAAATGATCTTGCGGATGCTGGCTGTAGCGGCCGCTTTCTATCCCTTTTACCGTTTTTACAAGCAAGCCCGCGCCTTTGTTCATCAGCCAGTCGTGCAGGTCGCCGGCGGTTTCGGCGCCTTTTAAGGTAACCTTTTCGGTGAAGAGGATATGCCCGGTATCAATATCATGGGTCAGGAAGAAGGTGGTTACCCCGCTTTCCTTTTCGCCATTGATGATGGCCCAGTTGATAGGCGCAGCGCCGCGGTATTGCGGCAGTAAGGAAGCATGCAGGTTAATGGTGCCTTTTGGCGGCATATTCCAAACCACCTCGGGCAGCATCCGGAAGGCTACAACCACCTGTAGGTCGGCTTTCAGCGCTTCAAGCTCTTTTAAAAAGTCCGGGTTCTTTAATTTTTCGGGTTGTAATACTTTTAAATGATTGGCAACAGCATATTGTTTTACGGCAGATTCGCTTAACTTTTTGCCACGGCCCGCGGGTTTATCGGGGGCGGTTATTACGGCCACAACATCGCAACCGGCGGTTATTAAAGCATCGAGCGACGCAACGGCAAATTGGGGCGTACCCATAAATATAATTCTCATCTGCTTGTAGATTAAGGTGTAGCTAAATAAAAAAGAGCGGGCTATAGCGTTTCGGTTTGCAACCGCCGGCGGCTATTTGTACAGCAGGTATTTGCTGCGCATTGCCTTGAATTTTGACAGGGCAGGCTCCCAGCTTTCTCTTATTTCAGCCTCCGTTTTACCGGCAATAATTTGCTTTTTAAGCGTTTCACTGCCGGCAAGCCTGTCAAAGTATGCTATAAAAAAGTGCTCCTTATCCGGGTACGCTTTATAAAAGCTGATCAGCCACGCTAAGTTAAGCTTTTTCTGTTGCCTTAGGGTGTCGGTATTGTAATCTTTTAAGCTAATTCCATAACAAATTTGGCCTTTTAGGGGCGGATTATCGCTCATTCCGGGTATGCTCACCGGTTTAAACGAAAAACGGTACTTATCTTTCAATAATGGGCTGCCCAATATTTGAAAAGGCTCCATAGTGCCTCTCCCCAAACTAATATTGGTACCCTCAAAAAAACAGATATGCGGGTACAGCAATATCGATTGGCCCGAATTCAAATTCGGAGATGGGTTTACAGGTAATACGTAAGGTTTATCGTGCGTGTAGTTGGCTACTTTAAATATCTTCAGTTTGCATTGTACCTTGTTTTTTAGCCAGCCTTCGCCGTTTATCATTTGCGCGTATTCGGCTATGGTCATTCCGTGTACTACGGGGATAGGGTGCATCCCCACAAAAGAGCGGAATGCGGTATCCAGCGTTGGCCCGTCCACAAAATAACCGTTGGGGTTGGGGCGGTCCAGTATCATCAGTTCAATATTGTTTTCGGCGCAGGCTTCCATTACATAATGCAGGGTAGATATGTAGGTGTAAAACCGTGTACCAACGTCCTGCACATCAAATATCATCAGGTCGATGCCCTTCAAATCTGCGGGCGTGGGTTTAAAGTGTTTGCCGTATAACGAGACCGCGGGCAGCCCTGTAACCGGGTCGGTACTGTCGTTTATAGTTGCACCATCGCTGGCATTCCCCCTAAAGCCATGCTCAGGCCCAAATATCTTTTTCACGGCAACACCAAGCTTTAAAAGACTATCTACCAACGGCATTTTTTTTGGGCCGATAACCGATGTTTGGTTTATCAGCATGCCTACGTTTTTACCCTTCAGGTAATCAATATATACCGGCACCTGGTCGGCAGCAGGCAGTACAGGCGTTGCCATTTTTTTAATAGCCAGTTTATGTTGCCGCGGCGTTTGCGCCAGGTTATCGCAGGCAAAAAACAGGCAGCAAATAAAAGCGGCAGGCAGTAATATCTTTATCCTCATCATAAATTTATCAACTTAAAGCAAATTTAAAAGCGGCTTGTTTAACCTTAAAAACGCATATTTGCGAAGGTACAAAAATCATTCAGCATTGAGTTTCGCCCGTTTTATATCAAGCCGCATTACCCTAAAAAGTAAGCGTACATTTTCTAAATTAATTGTGCGCATTGCCATTATTGGTATCATGTTGGGGCTTGGCGTCATGATCTTGTCGCTGGCCGTTATCAGGGGGTTTAAACAAGAGATTCGCGAAAAAGTTCGCGGTTTCTCAGGCGACGTACAGATCGTAAAATCCGACCTTAATAATTCCTACGAAAATTCTTCTTTTATACCCGAGCCGGCTTTAGTGCAGAGGTTAAAGGGCAGCAAATATATTGCGGGCATTAATGCCTATGCTACAAAGCCAGGGATTATTAAGGCGAACAATGAAATTGAGGGCGTGGTGATGAAAGGCGTAGATAAAAATTACGACTGGAATTACATGAAGAAGGTATTGGTTGCTGGCAGCGTGATTGATTTTAGGGATAGTGCCGAGGCCATGAAGCAGGTGATGATATCGCAGATTACGGCAAACAGGCTGAAACTAAAGGCCGGCGACGACCTGTTGATATACTTTATACAAGAAACGCCGCGCAGGCGCAAACTGAAGATAAAAGGCATTTTTAATATTGGTGTGGATGAGGTGGATAAAACCTTTATTGTAGGCGATATTAACCTGATAAAGCGCCTTAACGACTGGAATAAGGGCGAAATTGGCGGCTACGAGGTGAGAGTTACCGATTTTGAACGGATAAACCCAACTGCCGACTGGATAGACGATAAACTGCCCATCCTGCTAAAATCGTATACGGTTATGGAAAATTACCCCACCATATTTGAGTGGCTGGGGCTGCTGGATGTAAACACGGTAGTGATGCTGGTGCTGATGACGGCAGTTGCGGTGATCAACATGATATCGGCACTGCTGATTATGATATTGGAGCGAACGGCGATGATAGGCATGCTAAAGGCCATGGGCGCGCGCAACTGGGTTATACAAAAGGTTTTTTTGTACAATGCGGCTTATTTAATAGGCGTAGGGCTGTTGCTTGGTAATGCACTGGGATTGGGCGTGGGCTACTTTCAGCAAAGCACCCATTTTTTTACGCTGGACCCTGGCAGTTATTATATGACCTTTGTACCTATCCAGATTGAACTGCTGGACGTGGTGTTGCTTAACGTAGGTACGCTTATGGTTTGCCTGCTGGTGCTTATTGTACCCAGTATGCTGGTAACCCGGATATCGCCGGTAAGGGCGATAAGGTTTAAGTAGTAAGGGGAGCCAGACTGTATTCAATAAAGTAATATCGAATACCCAATTTCGAACTCCGAAGTTTTTACCTTCATTATTCAACATTCGGTGTTGGGTGTTCGATATTAGTCCTTAACTTTCTTTATCCGTAATTTCTCTCTAAAATATCCTGTACCCAAGCCCCAATCTTATTACCTTGGTATGTGCATTGGGCTTGTCGCCGCCTAAGTAATCCGCCATGTAGTTAGATATGCCGTTGGCGTAACTGGCGTTAAAGGTAAACTTGTTTAAACCCGCAGCAATGCCAACACGCAGCCGGTAATCTTCTTTTATACCGGTGCGGTCCATGCTGGTGGTGTAGGTTTTGCCATCGTTGGCATGGGCTACGCCTTTTTCCTGCGTGCTGCTAATGTAACCCATATCGGCGCCCGCTAAAATATCCAGCTTTACTTTGGCAATTAGTATACGGTACCCAAGGTACGGGTTAACATTAATGATATTGCTTTTTAAACCCGTACTGCCCTCGGCCGCTAAAGTTTGCCCGTTTGTGCTGCTGCTCACCGGGTTGTACAGAAACACCTGATTTACATCAATTTTACTTTTTAACTGTTCGTATGCCAATTGCAGGCCTACAATAAAGCCTGCTTTGCCTACCAGTTGTGCCTGCCCGTTGATGCCATAACCAAACCCCAACTTACTGCCATAGGGGTTATTGGTATAGGAGTAATTTACTGCACTGTTTGTGCTGACCAACATTGTAGAAGACGCTTCGGCCGACTTGCCGCTAAACCTCATTAAGCCTGCGTATGCACCTGCTGTAACTTCCAGTTTTTGGGCATACAGGCTTGTACCCGCAAGCAGGCAAGCTAAACTTAATAAGAGTTTCTTCATTTTTTAGTTGCTTTAAAATTGAATTTAAGGTTAATACCGCCAGCACCAAAATGGATGGCCTGCGAGCCCATGCCGCCAAGCGGGTATTTCACAAATGGCTCTATAACCAGCCTGTTTGTTTTGCCCACCGCGAAACCTGTACCAAAGGACAGATTGAGCGTTTTGCCGAAATAAAAGCTGTTGAAGCTTTGGCTGGTGGTTTGGTCTTGTGTGGTAACGGGTGGCCCACCAAGTGTATTGTTACGGTAAGCGTAGCGGTAGGTGTAGCGCTCATCAATAAACGTACCCGAACTTAGCCCTGCCGATATATAAGTATCGCTTTTATCGGGGTTAAATTCGTATTTAATGTTGATAGGCACATCAAGCCCAATCAGGCTGGCATTTGAGCTTTTTAACTCGGCAACAGATGCCGCGGCGCTAAATTGATTGTCTTGTTTAATAATTGGGTTTGCCGCTGCGGCCAGGGCCCGGTTGTTATTGCCCGATACCGGGGGCAGCCCGGCGTAACTTAAGGTGTTTTGCGCCAACGATATACCGGTAGATAGCTTCACTTTTTTACCTAAACGGATATCAGATGTAAAACCTGCTCCGGCGTTTACCTGGTTGGCACTGCCTTCGGCGTAGTTAATATAGGTAGCGGCGTAAACGCTAAAGTTTACTTTTTTCAACTCTTTATTACTTGGCTTTACCTGTGCTATTTGTGGCTGATCGCCTTTAAATAGATCATCAATGGTTTTGGCGGGCTTCGGTGCAATAACGGTACTTGTTTTAGTGGTTGCTGCCGCGTTGCTTCGGCTGTTATCAGTGTTATTTACCGGCGGGGCGGTAACCACTGCAACGTGTTGCGGATCGGGTTTTGTGATAACCGTTGGGTCCTGCTTAACCGGGGGCGCGTTGTTGGCAATAACAGTGTTGTTTTGTTTTGGCTGAATTGTAGCAAACGGATTATCGCTGTTATTAACAGCCGGCGCAGGTGTATTTAGGCCTTCGCTTTTACGGGCGGCGCCTGTTGTTGCAACATGGGTAGCGCCGTTATATGGTGCAACTGTATTGTTAACCGCGCTGTGCTGTTTTGGTACCGTTACGTTGTTTTTATCTTCATCATCAGCTTTTGATGGGTTAGATGCTACATCGCTGCCTGTTGGCGAAACGGTATTTATGGTGCTATCCGTTTTGGGCCGCACTTGTGCCTTCGGTTGTATTGCTACGGTAGTAACGGCATCCTGCTTGTTATTCAGCCATAGGCCTACTCCCAAAAATACCAGTAAAATGGCGGCAGCGCTGCTCCACCAAAGCCAGGCAATTTTGCGTTCCTGTTTCATCGGGAACCTTTTGCGGAGTTCCAGCCATCCTTCATCAGCCGGCGGAGATTCGTAGTTATCAAACACCTCCGTGATGCGGCTCGTTAGTTTTTTATCAAACTGCTCATCCATGGGTTTGCGTTTCTGTTGTTAATAGCTGCCTCAGCTTATCTTTGGCCCTGCTTAAATAAACTCGTGAAGAACTTGCCGGCAAGTTTAATATCTTGCCTATTTCATCATGGTTATAACCATCTATTTCGTACATATTGAAAATGGTAAGCTGTATATGTGGCAGCTGTTTCATTAATTTTAATATATCCTGTGCGTTTAGGCTATCAATGGCACTGGCATTACTGCCTACGCCAACTGCGGTATCCAGGTCGGTATTGGCCTGGTGCTTAAGTTCCTTGCGGCGCCTGTCTATAGCGGTATTTACCACTATGGTACGCAGCCAGGCCCTGAAGGGTTTATCAGTATTATATGTATTGATGTTGTTAAACACTTTTATAAACGCATCATTCACAACTTCTAAGGCATCATCCTGGTTAAGGCTATAGCGCACGCTAACACCCATAGCATAGCCATAGAACTGCTTATACAGCAATTCCTGGTGTTTAAGGCTGCCTTTTTTGCAGTTACCGACGATGTCTTCCTCAGTAACGCGGTGGAGTAGATGCATTAAAAATTGTTAGTTCCGCCTGTTTTGTAATTATATTACGCCCGGCAGAGGTGAAACGCTACAGAGATGCTTAATTATTTTATACGCAAAATTGCTGCAGTACTTGCGGGTACGTGCAGCAATTTTAATTAAAAATAACATTTTAGTTAACCCTTTTAAGGTCGTATTGCAAGCTTAAAGTATCGGCACTGTTTAAAACCATTTGTAAAACACTCGAGCCATCGTAATAATAGGCATAGTATCCAAATAAATGGATTTTAGAGGTAGACAAAGCGGAGAAGGTTGCATCCTGAAATGCCATTACACCGGCATTTGCAGCATAGGTGCCTTTGCTACCCGCATGCAAGGTAGCGGTATCGCCTAAAACCTTATAGGCGCCCCCTTGTTCCAGCACCAATTGGATATTAGCCTTTGTAGTATCAATTTTTGCTGCGCCTTTCGCGCGGTGCAAACGGCGGAATTGGCCATTGAAAGTGCCTACCGGAGTAGGTGCGGGCTCGGCTGTTTTATTGGCGGTACAACCAATGCCCATCAGTATAACTATTGCCGTTACCGGCAGCAAATAAGTAAGTCCTTTTTTCATAACATTGTAATTACAATTGGTTTACGTTGGTTGCTTTTTAAACGCTACAAATTATAATATATTTTTTATGCTTTTTTTGCTTCGTTCCAAAAAACATCCATTTCGGCCAAATTCATATCATGTAGTTGCTTGCCATGTTCTTTTGCCTTACTCTCTAAATACTGAAAGCGTTTGATAAACTTACGGTTGGTTTTCTCCAGGGCATCCTCAGGGTTTATATTAATAAACCGGGCGTAATTGATGAGCGAGAACAACAGGTCGCCAAATTCGGCCTCGGCTTTTTCCTGGTCAATGGCAGTATCATCGGCAACATTAAACTCATCTTTAAATTCCTGCAGTTCTTCTTCTACTTTGGCCCATACCTGCCCTTTGTTATCCCAATCAAAGCCTACGCCGCGGGCTTTCTCCTGTATGCGCGAGGCTTTTACAAGGGCAGGCAGCGATGCAGGCACCCCGCCTAAAACCGATTTGTTGCCTTCTTTCAGTTTTATCTGTTCCCAGTTGCGTTTCACATCTTCTTCGCTGCTTACTTCGGTATCACTGTAGATGTGCGGGTGGCGGTTGATCAGTTTATCGCAAATTCCGTTCAATACGCCGGTAATGTCAAAGTCATCGGTTTCTGATGCAATACGCGAATAAAATACAAGGTGCAGCATAATATCGCCAAGCTCTTTTTTTATTTCCTGCATATCGCCGCCCAGTATGGCGTCAGAAAGCTCGTAAGTTTCTTCGATGGTGAGGTGGCGCAGGCTTTCCAACGTTTGCTTTTTGTCCCAGGGGCAGTTAGTGCGCAGGTCGTTCATGATCGTAAGCAAGCGCTCAAAAGCGCCCGAAGGCGTTGCAGAAGTAATAGGCGGTGTTATTGGCATAGGTTGCAAAGATAGCTAACAGTTGGCGGTTTGCTTTCCTTTTTAGTTTGCAAATAAGCCTGCCTTACTACAGCTATCTTGCGGGGACAGCCCACTGTAGTTCCGTTGGAATGTCAATCGGCTCTTTTGTGCTTATTTTACCGGGTGTAAGGTAGGTTAACCTCAATTTAAAATCCTTTATTTTATGGCGGTACTCTAAACGGATGGGGTAAAAGCCTTTTTTTAGCGGCACAATGCACGAGTAGGCAAGGTTATTGTAGTTGCCCTGCCAATTTATGAGCATACGGTTGTTGATGTATAATTTAGAATCTTTATCTGCCTCCAACCCAAAAATGTAATAACCCTCTTCCTTCGCCTCCAAAAAACCATCAATCACCAGCGCGAAGTTGTTTTTGCGCGGCATTTTTTCCGGGTCGAAACCTGCGTTTGTAATGCCTTCCTGCTGTGGTTTTAAATTTTTGAAATTGGCGGCCGAATCTAATCCGGTTTCATAATAGGCGTAATGAAAGCCCCCCGGGGTTGCCTTTCGTGGTTTGGAAACAGGCTCAAAGGGCTTCTCCGCCAAAAACTCGCCTGTTTTAACCTTATCGTACCGTGCACGGTTGGTAAACTGTTTTACGGTTATTTTTGCGCCATCCATCAGCATAAGTTCGGGCTGCGTTTTGCCCGAAACTATGGTTGGTGTGCTACCATCTAAGGTGTAGCGCACTTTGGTGGTATCGCCAAAGTACCAAAATGGCCAGGGTTTGTTTTTAACTACAATGCCATTCATGGGGTGAAACTCAATTCGCCCGGTTTGCCACCCGTACGAAAATTTTAGCCCATCGTATGTGGTTTTAAGCCTTACCGAGGCGTGCGTTTCATCGGGGTATCTCAGGCTTTTCCATTTCAGGCTTACAGGGGCCGTTTTTTTAAGCACCGAATCCATGCCGGCTATTTTCATGCCTTCGCCATCAGTACCTTCGCGCCCTCCCATAAAAAGCGTAATGGGCTTGCTCGCCAATAAAGCTAATTTTTCCGGCGCAATTTTTTTTATGTATTCTTTATCCCACCAAAGGCTGGGGTCTACCGCTATGTACGATTTAAAGGCATCGGGCTGGGCTAACAGGGCGTTTACTACAAACAAACCTCCCAGGGAATGTCCCCAGAGGGTGTTATCGCCGTTAGTAGGGTATTTTTTATTGATATAAGGGATAAGTTCAGTAGTGATGAAGTTAAGGAAGTTTGCTGCCCCGCCCGACGTTTTGATGTCCTCTAAATGGGTAGGGGTAAGGTCTTTATTGCGGTCGATACCCATTACGCTTACGATGATGGTTGGCGGCATATAGCCTTCGCCTTCCACAAAACGCTGGATGTTTTTGATAGACCCGGTGTTCCAGTTGCCACCATCCAGTACGTAAAGTACATCGTATCTTGCTGCATTTTGCGGTTTGTAATTTTCGGGCAGGAACACCTGTACCATCCTTTTTTGTTGCAGTATGGCTGATTGCAACGAATCGAGGTACGAAATACCGTGCTTAACGATAACTGTATCCTGCGCATAAACAACGATGGTGGTTTGGGCAATTATTGCCAATAAGATGAGTGCACGCCTAAAAGTATTCTTCATGCCAAAAAATATGTTTTGAGTAACTGCTTTTTAAAATACAACGCACCTATAAGACTACATGCCTGCAATAAAGGTTACGGTAAAAATTTCTTCCGGACTCGAAGTTAGTCCCGTCCGTAATCATCGCACAGCTTTCGTAGCTCTCAGCATCTCTCTCTTCCCCGGCGCGCCCGGTGCTTTCTCAACTTTAAGCCCAAGGGCTTTTATAATACGTTTGAGGTTGCCGGTAATGGCGTAAGTAACAAAAACGCCACCGGGTTTTAAAAAGCTGAGGGTGTGCGTTAAGGCTGCTTCGTCCCACATTTCGGGTTGGTGGGCAACGGCAAAGGCATCAAAATAAATAATGTCGAATTTTTGGTTTGATGTGAAGGTTTGCAGTTGGCAGTTTGCTGTTTGCAGTAGCACAAAGTTGTTTAAAGCCGTCGCTTGGTTAAACGAAGCCGGGTAATTGCTTAAAAAACTTTGCCAAATATTATCGCTAACATATTGTTGGTAGCCGGTTTGGCTAATCATTTCGGGGCTTAGCGGGTAAGCTTCTATACCTGTATAATTTAGGTTGATTTGCGCTGAGGTGCAAAAATCGGCACTCAATAAAAAATTCAGTGCGGTGCCAAGGCCAACCTCCAATATGCTTACAGCAGCAGGGCGGGTGGGTACGAGGCTTATAAAATATTCGAGTCCCGATTGAAGGAACACATGCCTGCTCTCCTGCACCGCGCCATTGCGCGAGTGGTAGTTTTCGCCAACCTGCGCGTTGTAAATGGTGTTGGAGCCATCCGCAGTGGCTATAATTTGTAAATGATGTGTTGGTTGGGTAGCGCTCATATCAGGCGCCAAACTTAGGGAAATATCGGTGCGTTCTCTGTTAAAACTTACAAAACACCAAAACAGAAATCGAACATCCGCGATCCGAAATGGGCTTACGCTACCTGTGCCAGCAGGCTGTTTAGTTTATGGCAATAATCGGGCAGGGTAACCTGTCCCCGGTCGTACGCGGCCACCAGTTCGTCCAGTTGTTTGGCAATATCGCGGCGTACATCGGTATTTAATTCAGGCTTTATTGCTTTTAGCTTATGGTTGATAGATTTCGCCATAAACAGCGGCTGCACATCGCGCGTTTGCGCCAAAATGGTATTCATTTTATTGCGCTGTTGTTTATCAAATTTCAAAATAAAATAAACAATAACGCTGCCGATAAACAGGAAGAAAAAAAATGTTGCGATAGATGATGTAAATATTGCTTCCATTGTGCCCGTACTGATGTTATGTGGATTTATTACGGACGCTTTATGCAATAAGTTGCGAAAAAGTTAATTTCAGCGAAAGGTAGATTTGCGCTATTTTATATCTATCAGTTTATCAGTATTTTATATTTTAAATTGTGGAAAACTTATTTAGGCTTTTATACCTAAGCGGTAGGACAATATCCTGATTGCCAGTTTGCCCTGCCTCGCAGCAGCCGGGGCAACATATTTGGGGTGCCTTTGCAGCTTATCCTATCGGCAGGTACAGCACTAAGGCCTGCGTATAGCGAATTTGGCCGCGATATGAGCTCGCCAAAGCCTGTTCTGCTTGTACAATTATATTTTATGTTTAAATTTAGCAAAAAATAGGGCTGGGGTTTAACTGAAACTTATGAGTATAAAAAAAGGCGTATTAATATATGAATCGGGGTTTAGGAAAGATAACGTTGGCGATTATGTGCAAAGCCTGGCCGCCCTCCAGTTTTTAGGCGGCAAAGCCGATACATATTTGAACCGCGAACTACTAAACGAGTACACCGGCGAGCCGGTAGCCCTCATCATGAACGGTTGGTTTACCCATCACCCCAAAAACTGGCCACCATCTAAAGATATCCTGCCATATTTCATCTCGTTTCACCTTAATGTACTGGCGCAGGAGCATTTTTTAAATACCCCGCAAATTGTTGATTACCTAAAGCAGCATGCACCTATTGGCTGCCGCGACCGCAAAACGGCTGAAGTATTGAATGCAAAGGGTATAGATGCTTATTTTTCGGGCTGTTTAACCCTTACCCTGGGCGAAACCTACGCCAACCAGCAAAAGGAACGCAAAGCATATTTTGTTGATACCAAGTACGAAGCCATAAAACGCGATAGTTCTCTTGTTGGCTTTGGCTGGATACTGCTTACCAAATACAACACCATTAAAACCATTTCGCAGCGCCGGTCGGGCTTTACCAATTTGCGCTGGATGATACGCGCTGCCAGTTTCTATAAAACCTATTCTCCTTATTTTACCGATGAAGTGCTTACCGGGGCCGAGTATATAAAACATGCCGACCCCTTAAAAACTTATGCCGACGAGGACGAAAAGCTGGAATATGCCAGGGAATTGCTGCGCAAATACGCAAAAGCTGCCTTTGTGGTTACCAGCCGTGTACACTGTGCGCTGCCATCGGTTGGTATGGGCACCCCGGCTATTTATGTGAACGACCTAAACCAGGGCGAAGTAAGCGAATGCCGAATGGATGGCCTGCTGGAGCTCTTTAACGTAATAGATTTTAAAGACGGCAAGCTTACTCCGCGTTTTAAATGGGATGGCGGTAAGATCGGTTTCGATACCAAACTGAGCAACAGCCCGGCTTATTTAAAGCTAAAGCAAGGTTTAATGGCCAAGGTAAACGCATTTGTAGAAAAGCATAACATCATATAATTCGCGTCTCCTTTTATTTAAAAGCTGCCGGGTTAAACCTGGCCGTTGGTTTGTAGTCCTACAAAAACAATAATGCGTTTTTTAGCCTTTATAGGGCATAGCCAGTTTTTAAACCACCATGCTTGTAAATAATTTAAAAACACGGGGTTTGTACCCAAAAACAATCGTATATCTTTGCGCCATGTTTTTTACGCCGTTAACAAGGGGCGCATTGCTTGCTTGTATTATACTTTTTTTTGCCGGGGCTTGCCCGGTTTTAGCCCAACCAACAACTAAAACAGAAGATTCTACCAATTCGTTCCGTTTTAAAACCATTGTTATTGATCCGGGGCATGGCGGAAAAGACCCTGGTGCCCACGGAGCTTACTCCAATGAAAAAGCCGTGGCCTTAAGCATTGGCAAAAAATTAAGGGATGCCCTTAACGACCAGCTGCCCAACATAAATGTAGTAATGACCCGCAGCACTGATAAGTTTATAGAGTTGCACAACCGCGCCCAGATCGCCAACGATAGCAAGGCAAACCTGTTCATCTCCATCCACTGCAACTCCACCCCGCAACGGGTAGGCACCCGCCGTGGCGCTATGCTGCTACTATATGGTTTCCATCGTAAGCAGGAGCAAATGGAAGCCCTGCGCGAAAATGCGTCTATCTACCAGGAAAAAGATTACCGGCAAAAGTATAACGGTTACGGTGAAGATGCCGCCATGAACGCCATTGTATTGGCGGCATTTCAGCAGCGCTACCGCAAGCAAAGCGTACAGTTTGGCGAACTGCTGAACACCGAATTTACCGAAACCGATGGCCGCGCAAGTGCGGGCGTAAAAGAACAAGGCGTACTGGTACTGCAGCAAAGCGGCATGCCCGGCTTATTGATAGAAACCGGTTTCATCAACAACCCCGACGATGAACGGTATCTCAACTCCGACGAGGGCCAAAACGAAATAGTGCAATCCATTATCAGGGCTATTAAAAAATACAAGGCGGGCTTCAGTAGTTAGTTTTTTTGGATTACACCGATTGTTTTTGGATTACACCGATTATTGTAATATTTCACCTATAAAAGCGGCGGGCACGCGCGATTCCCCTCTTGAGAGGGGGCGGAGGGGGTGTTAGCAGATGTATTACCCACCATGCAAACCACGGATATCACTGATAATGTTTTCCTCCAAGCTGTTGAAGCTATAGATATTGGTGATATCGCCTCACTCAAACAGCTGATAACCGTTAGCCCATACCTCATTACCGATAGATACATCAACGGCGAAGAAGGTTATTTTAAAGATCCTTACCTGCTTTGGTTTGTGGCGGATAACCCTATCCGGCAGGATAAATTGCCGGGGAATATAGTAGAGATAACCAATTTTTTGATAAGCGCTGTTAAGGAAAAGGCGCCGGAGTCTGCGCAGGAGCAGTTGGATTATTGCCTCGGGCTAGTTGCAACAGGTCGAATCCCGCGTGAATGTGGTGTACAGATAGCCATGATGGAAGCCCTGATAGATGCCGGTGCCACACCCGGTGGCGGCATGGGCGCCCTCGCCAACGGTAACACCGAAGCCGCTAATTACCTGATCGAACGCGGCGGCAAGCTAAAGCTGGGCGTTGCAATAGGGTTGCAGCGTACGGAAGATATTGGCCGCCTGCTACAAGTTGCTACTGCCGATGAGAAGCTGGCCGCGCTTACAGCTGCGGCATTTTATGGCAAAGCTGATATAGTGAAGCTTTTATTGGATAAAGGCATCAGCCCAAATGGATACCCCGAAAAGGAAAGTGGTTTTCATTCGCATGCTACGCCGTTACACCAGGCGGTATGGTCCGGCTCGCTGGAAACTGTGCAAGTTTTGGTGGAGGCAGGTGCAGATTTAAATGCTACCGATAAAATTTACGGTGGTACACCACTCGCCTGGGCGGAATATGCGCCGTCGGAGGGTTTAGACAATGAAGCAAGGCAAAGATACGCGAAGATAGCGGCCTGTTTGAAAGAGCAAGCCTGAGGCCGGCGTTGGTTTAATTGGCCGTTTTATCTACTATACTTTTAATGGCATTGTCGAGTTCGGTGGCACTGTTTACTATCATATTAGTTATCCCTGTAAGGTTATGGTCAACCTCCATATTGTTCAACACATTGGCCAACCCCAGTATATTAGCCAGCGGCCTGCGCACAACATGCGATTGCATAAAACCAATATCGTACAACTTCCCGGTTTTATCTTCAATTTCAGCCATGGCATCCTCTAAACGATTGCTTACCGCTACATGTTCTGTAATATTATGCCCAATACAAAATATACCGTACGGCAGCCCTTCACCATCAAAAACAGCTTGAAACTCCCATTGCGTAACTACAAATCCGCCATTACCATCATGTTTCCGCAGCGTTGCCGGTAGCAGCTTGCCAGGGTTTTCAAAGCATTTTCCGCCTACTTCCCTACAAATTTTTATATCATCGGGATGCAGCGTAATAGAAAATTCTTTGCCAACCAACGATCCGTTTAAGGCATCAAAGTTGCGGCTGTAGTGCGGGCTTACGTGTATGTACCGGCTATCCATCCCGATAATTAGCGAGTAATAAAAATTAGATCCTTCTAAAAATCTTATGGTTTCGGTAACTGTGTTCATGTCGGTTTACAGCTTGCTGTAAGTTGGTACGGGGTGAATGTAGTCAATCGAAGGGGGTTGTCCTAATTATATAAAACGTTAATTATAGGTTTAATATTAGCGTGCCACCGTAAGCCGAAAAAATTTAGCAACCCGCTCATTATTAAACGGTGTTGCCTATATTTATACACATCTTATGTACAAGCTATATATGCGCATCAAAAAAAAGATTCTCCTGATAGTGATTCCACAGCTACTAACGTTGTTGGGGTGTAAACCAAAAACTATGTATGGCAATAACCCCGAGGCAGGCCACTATTATAGCATTAATGGCATAAAAATGTACGTTGAGCAGTATGGCAGCGGCGAACCCCTGTTAATGATACATGGTAACGGCGGCGACATGAGCTCCTTTACCGAAAACGTACCCTATTTTACCAAAAAATACCGGGTAATATTAGCCGACAGCCGGGCACAAGGCAAAACCGTCGATGCCAGCGATTCGTTGAGTTTTGAGCAAATGGCAGATGACTTTGCCGTATTGCTGGATACCCTGAAAGTGCCCAAAGCCTATGTGCTGGGCTGGAGCGATGGCGGCATTAATGCCATATTGATGGCCATACGCCACCCCGGTAAAGTAATAAAACTGGCATCGACCGGTGCCAATATCTGGCCCGACTCTACCGCTCTGGACCCGCAAAGCTGGAAGCAAAGCCAAAAGTATTATAACGAAAATAAAAATCGCGTTTGGAAAACGCCGCGCGAAAAAAACAATTGGAAGGTATTTATGCTGGACTGGAACCAACCCAACATTAAATTGAAGCAATTACAGCAGATTAAATGCCCCGCATTTATCATCGCCGGAGAGCATGATGTAATAGTTGATAAGCATACTCGCCTTATTCAAAGTAATATACCGGGTTCGGAATTGTGGATAGTACCAAATTCGGGCCACGCCACGCTGATGGAACACCCCGGTGAATTTAATAAACGTGTGGACGAATTCTTTGAGAAATAACGGTTTGTCATTGTTTTTTCACAAAATAAATGTTTGAACATTTATTTTGCAAGGATGTGAAACCTTTCTATATCTTTGGTAAGTATAAAGTATTTAAACACAATTTTAAACAAAATGAAAAAGACCTTATTAATAGCCGCCGCAGCTTTATTGATGCAAACGGCTGTATTTGCCCAAACTACATGGAAGAATGATAAAGCACATTCGCATGTAACTTTCACCATCACCCACTTGGCAGTGTCTGATGTTGATGGTACTTTTAAAGATTTTGATGCAACTATTGTTGCTGCAAAGCCCGATTTTAGCGATGCTAAAGTTACTTTTGTAGCGCAAACTGCATCGGTAAATACCGAGAACGACCGCCGCGACGGCCACCTGAAAAGCGAAGATTTTTTCGACGTAGCAAAATTCCCAACCCTTAGTTTTGTAAGCACAGGTATTGCACCAGCAGGCACAGGTAAATACAAACTTACCGGTAATTTAACTTTGCATGGTGTTACCAAACCGGTTGTTTTTGATCTTGTTCACCGCGGTACGATCACAAACCCAATGAGCAAACAACCTGCGGCTGGTTTTAAAGTAACCGGAACCATCAAACGCTCTGATTTTAACTTCGGCAGCAAATTTGGTTCTCCGATGCTGAGTGATGAAGTTGAACTAAGCGCAAGCGGCGAATTTGGCCAGGCTAAATAATAAATTTTCAATCGATATACAAAAAGCGCCCTTGTGATAACCACAGGGCGCTTTTGTTTTATAGTTTGTTCAGTTTTGTTTCGTTATATGCGTGTAAACGTCATGGTTTTGCCAATAAATTTGAAATGCCAGTAGCCTTTTACTTTTAGCGCCCCATCTTTATTAATATAGGCCGAAGAACTCCAGTGCTTGCCGGCTTGCGCGTCGTAAATGATGCCACCTTCCCACGAGTTGCTCTTTGGGGAATAAACTAGTTTTTCCAGCACGTTCATGCCTAATAACTTGCGGCTACGTAAAGCAGGGTTTGGGTTATGTTTGTCGGTGGTGGTTTCCATTGCTTTTGGTCCGCCGCCATTATCAAACCACACAATTTTTGCTCTGAATTCCCCGCCTTCTTTTAAAACCTGCACTACCAGGTTTTTTTCCTGGTTTTGCCATTTGCCGCATATCTGTTCATCGGAAGCAAGGGTGCCATTCGGGGTTTTGCTATTGTGCCCCACCAATAGCAGCAATCCAAAAAAACTCAGTAAAAACGAATTACTCATAAAAACCATCGATAGGATGTGTAGTGCCCGCACAAAGCTAATGCCAAACCCTTGCATTGCCTGTATAATTGTAGTTTACGTTTTTTAGCTGAGAAATGATACACAGTTTTCAGTACAGGTGTAGGGGAAATTAAGCGGAGAATGATTTTAAAAGCAATTGTGATATTGCTTTAGTTTGGTAATCCCACGCTATTTATAGACCCCGATGCATGCTTGTAAAAGGATTTTTGTTTTGACGGTGCGGCGATAGCCTAAACAAGACCGTAGCTGGTTGCCTACTGTCCGCCGGCACAGGTTTATTTTTTTAGCGGCACCAGGTGCCTATAAGTATTGAGCATTACACCCGTTGGCGTGGTGCTTGTGCTTACAAATTCAAGTTCGCGCGCATCAAAACTTTCTGCAAAAATACGTTTGCCCCGGCCCAGCAATATCGGGTATACAATTAATACAACCTCGTCAACCAGTCCCTCATCGAGTAATACCGAGGTCAGCGATATACTTCCGGACATGATCAGATCCGGCCCATCTGTTGCTTTGAGGTTGCGGATACTGGCTATGGCATCATCGCCCAGGCTTTGTGCCGGTTCCCATTCAAGGCCGGCCGGCCGGTGGGTTACAATGTGCTTGGTTGCAGCGTTCAGTCGTGCTGCCATCGGCCCCGGTGCGCTCGGCCAAAAGCCCGACCAGGCATCATAGGTGTTGCGGCCAAGCAGTAAATCAAACTCTGCGCCATAGGCCTCCAAAAGAGATGCCAGCCCGGCGGGTGTCCTGTAAGGTGCTGACCATCCCCCGTATTCGTAGTTTTCGTCGTGCTCAATTACGCCATCCAGCGAGATATGTTCAAAAATTTTGATCTTTCTCATGTTGCTTGCTATTAGTTTATTTGTTTCTACAAAGTTAAAGCGAACCGGATAAACGCGATAGTGGCGAAAAGAACATTAAAAGGGTCTTATGCGACTATTTTATCGGCTCAATAGCCCTGTGAATTGCCTAAAATCGAATTACGGATTTGAATTGGGGTCTATAAATTCTGCTCATTCCGTTAATTCCTTTAAATTCGGGATCAGGCAATCTTCACGAAAACGTTACCGTACAAAAAAGGCGCATCAGATGCAGCCGTGCTTAACTTTCTGTTATATTTGAAATGTAAACCAATATACATCTCCCGTTAATGAAAAAACAACTATTGCTACTGCCAGTGTTACTGCAACTGCTTTCTTTTTCCGCATCGGCACAAACAAAAAACATATACCATAAAGGCTGGGTAGATTTTAACAAAAACGGCAAAATGGACGTTTTTGAAGACCCTAAGCAAACTGTAGAGAAGCGGATTAACGACCTGCTGAGCCAAATGACTGTTGACGAAAAGACCTGTCAAATGGCTACCCTTTACGGTTACAAACGTGTTTTAAAGGATGAAATGCCTGTAGAGCGCTGGAAAACCGAAATATGGAAGGACGGCATAGCTAATATAGATGAGGAACTGAACAACCTTACATCTACAACGGACGATGCACCCACACAATATTCGTTCCCTTTTAGCAAACATGCATCTGCTATTAATACCGTGCAAAAATGGTTTGTGGAAGAAACGCGCATGGGCATCCCGGTTGATTTTACTAACGAGGGGATACATGGGTTAACGCATGACCGTGCTACCCCGCTGCCTGCCCCTATATCTATAGGTGCCACCTGGGATAAACAACTGGTGCGTCGCGCCGGCCAAACCGTTGGCCGCGAAGCTAAAGCTTTGGGTTACACCAATGTTTACGCACCGATATTGGACCCTGCGCGCGACCAACGCTGGGGCCGTGTGGTAGAATGCTATGGCGAAAGCCCGTTCCATATAGCCGAACTGGGTAAACAAATGGTATTGGGTATCCAGGAAGAAGGCGTGGCATCTACCCTGAAACATTATGCTGTTTACAGTATACCAAAAGGCGGCCGCGATGGCAGTGCCCGCACCGACCCGCATGTGGCGCCACGGGAAATGCACCAGGTATATTTATACCCCTTTCGCCGGGTGATACAGGAAGCGCACCCGATGGGCGTAATGAGCAGTTATAACGATTATGATGGCGTGCCTATCACCGGTAGTTACTACTTCCTTACAGAGCTGCTGCGCCAGCAATTCGGGTTCCAGGGCTATGTGGTGTCGGACAGCGAGGCTGTAGAGTTTTTATACTCTAAGCACAAAGTAGCCGGCGATTACAAGGAAGCAGTAAGGCAGGCCGTAGAGGCCGGCTTAAATGTGCGTACCAACTTTACCATGCCCCAAACTTTTATATTGCCGTTGCGCGAGCTGATAAAAGAGAATAAGGTATCGATGAAGGTGATTGATAGCCGGGTAGCGGACGTGCTGCGGGTGAAGTTTCGCCTCGGGTTGTTTGACGCCCCTTACGTAAAAGACCCCAAAGCAGCCGATAAACTGGTGCATACAGCGGCCGACGAACAAATGAGCCTGCAAATGAACCGCGAGAGCATGGTATTGCTAAAAAATGAGGGCAACCTGCTGCCGCTTGATAAAACCAAATTGAAGAACATTTTGGTTACAGGCCCGCTGGCAGTGGAATCTAATTACACTATTAGCCGCTATGGCCCATCGCACAACCCTATCATCAATGTTTACGATGGCATAAAAAAATATGCAGGCAGCAGTGCCAATGTTACCTATGTAAAAGGCTGCGATATAGTAGACGCGACCTGGCCGGAGAGCGAGATAATTGAAACACCGCTAACCGCAGCCGAACAAGCCGGCATTGATTCGGCGGTTGCGCAGGCCAGGTTATCTGATGTGGTAATTGCCGTAGTAGGCGAAGATGTGCGTAGGGTTGGCGAGAGCCTCTCTCGCACAGGGCTAAACCTGCCGGGGCGCCAGCTAAAACTGATACAAGCATTACAAGCAACGGGTAAACCCGTAGTTATGGTAATGATAAACGGGCAGCCGCTTACTATTAACTGGGAAAATAAGTACGTGCCAGCCATTTTAGAGGCCTGGTTCCCCAGCGTGCAAAGCGGGCAGGTAATTGCCGAAACCCTTTTTGGCGATAACAACCCCGGCGGCAAACTGGCCATTACCTTCCCGAAATCGATCGGGCAGATAGAATTTAACTTTCCCTTTAAACCAAATTCGCAGGCGGGCCAGGGCGGGCAAAACAGTTGGGGTAAAACCAGCGTGAACGGTGCACTGTACCCATTTGGCTATGGCTTAAGTTATACCAAATTCGAGTATAGCAATCTGGTGGTTTCGCCCGAAAAAGAGAATGCACAGGGCGATATCAGCGTATCGGTAGATGTGGCCAACACAGGGGGCCGCAAAGGCGATGAAGTGGTGCAGTTGTACCTAAAAGACAATATCAGCAGCGTAACGACCTACGAGTTCGATCTGCGGGGCTTCGAGCGCATCAGCCTGGCACCCGGAGAAAAGAAAACGGTGCAGTTCACCCTCCACCCGGACGACCTCGCCTTGCTGGATAAAAACATGAACTGGACGGTGGAGCCCGGCACCTTCACCGTAATGATAGGCGCATCATCGGAGGACATTAAGTTGAAAAAGGAGTTTGTGGTGGAGTAGAAGGGAGGAAGAGGAAAGGTAAAAGGCGAAAGGTAAAAGGTTTTTCCTATCCTCCGCATTAATTCGGCAGTACCTCCACGATAACTAATCTATCCGCCTGCCCCAAAACATTCTCCCAGCAAATCCCTTATAATAAGCATGAACGAAGACTTAATACTGGAAGATAAATGGACCGGTGCCGAAGGCTCTAACGCTGCAGGGATTCCTGTGATGGTGCGTTACCGCCAAAACTTAAAGGGTTTTATTGATAGCGGCGAATACCTCAAAAAAATAGAGATAGACTGGAGTTACGATACCGACGAAGCCGCAGAAATGCCGGCGCCCGGCGAGGCTACCGTGATAGAGAACTTCGAAACTAAATTGATAGAAGCACTGGAAGGTGATAAGCAAAGTATCCTCGCATCGGTAATAACCGGGCAGGGCGAAAAGCGCTGGAGCTGGTATACCTCCAATGTGGAGAGCGCGAAGGAAAGAATAGACACCGTTCTGTTCGATTTTGAGCGCCTCCCCATCCAGATCACCACCACCAGCGACCCCAACTGGGACGATTACTTTACCTTTATTGCCAATTTCGGCGGAGCGGCATAAAAGGTCATTGGGTCATGGGGTCATTGGGTCATTGGGTCATTGGGTCATTGGGTCATTGGGTCATTGGGTCAT
>NZ_CAMLOV010000038.1 GCF_946481715.1 uncultured Mucilaginibacter sp.
TTCCGTATTGAACCAGGCCAGGATAAAGATGCTAATATTGCATTGGCTAAAAAACTAAAAGACGACAAAACATCCGCCAATATAAAAGAACTGGCGCAGCTGATAGATAAGCTTAATTATCACCTTAATATTATTGTAGGCGTGCTGCTTAATGTGTTTTTGCTATGGGATATCCGCCAGATCATCGCCATTGAAAACTGGAAACGGGCCAATCACGAGAACCTGGAAGAAGCCTTCGACGTAATTGCCGAATTTGAAGCCCTGATAAGCCTTGCCGTACCCGCCATTAACTACCCCGACTGGGCCTACCCTGTTATAGCCGATACCGAAGGCTATACGCTAACGGCCAAAAACATAGCTCACCCGCTTATCCGCGGCAAAAGGGTGGATAACGATTATGAGCTGAATAACGCCTTCAGCATCGATATTATCACCGGCAGCAACATGGCCGGCAAGAGCACCTTCCTGCGTACTATTGGCATAAATACCGTTTTAGCGCTGGCTGGGGCACCAGTTTGCGCTGTGGCTATGGAACTGTCGGTAATTACGATGGTGGCTTACATGCGCATTAAAGACAGCCTGAATGAGAGCACCTCTACCTTTAAGGCAGAGCTTGACCGGCTGCAGATGCTATTGGCGGCTGTGGAGAACGAGCACCGGGTTTTCTTCCTGATAGATGAGATGCTGCGTGGCACCAATTCGGTAGATAAGTACCTGGGCAGCAAGGCAGTGATAGAGCAACTCATCGCCAAAAAAGGTGTGGGTATGGTGGCTACGCACGACTTGCAGATAGCCCGTTTGGAGGACAAATACCCCAATTACATCCGCAACTATTACTTTGATATACAGGTTATTGACGGCGAAATGCTGTTTGATTACAAGATAAAGCACGGCGAATGCAAAACCTTTAACGCCTCCCTGTTGCTGAAACAGATCGGCATTGATGTGGGTACAGCATAACAACGCCTGTTTGTTTAAGGCCTATACAACGTCGCCATTTTTTGTACGAATTGTACAGTTCGTACAATTTCGTACAGTTCGTACAATTTTTTTGCGATCCGTACAACTTCGTACAGTTTCGCACAATCTCGTACAGTTTCGCACACTTTCGTACAGTTTCGTACAGGTAATTTGCCAATATCGAAAACCGGCGAAAATCGGGGCTTTTTCGGTGTTTTTCTGTGCTTTTTCGGGGCTTTTCGGTGCGGTTAATGCATTGCCGTTTTTTGCATTTTTCAATCTCTAAAAACGGCGTTTTCGCCTTAGGGATTGGCGCGGATACAGGCCATGTGGCTAATGCCCGTGCAGTATGAGCAGAAAGCCCGACCCATAGGGGAAGGCCCAGATTTGGCAGGCAGCGGTGGATCAAATGCATCCTGGCTCCGGCAACAAAAAGCGAGCCTCCCGTTTTACCGGAAGGCTCGCTGCTAATCATAGCCTCAATTCCTGGCTCTTGATTCTTGTCTCTTGATTCTTGTCTCTTGGCTCTACCAACTATCGGCCACCGGCTGGTGCGCCGCCGCCGCCACCCATACCCTGGTCGCCTTCTTTCAAGTCATCGTTCTTTACACCCGATTTTTTTGGTTGGCTAAAGGTTAGTTTACCAAAGCTGTAGCTAAACGTTAAACCGTAAGAGCGGAACGGCAATTGAAATTTGCTGTAGGTACGGAAGCCGGCACTTTCGGTTTTGGAGTTAAAGCTTTTGTACTCAGAAAATGGACTGATTACGTTAATGCCAATAGCCATTTTCTTTTGCATAAACTGTTTTTTAACCCCCACACCAAATATGCTGAAGGTTGGCTGCGAACCTTGTATGGTACGGCGCGCAGAATTGCCAAAGGCAAAAGTTTCGGCAACAAAGTTATTAGGCAACGTTGCAGTAGCCCTTAAGAAACCGCCATATTGAAAGTATGTACCGGTTGATGTAAACTGGCTTACAAACTGAGGTAATACGGTAGCATGGTAAGTATAAGCGTTTAAATTACCCAATATAGTTAAAAATTTAAACGGCGTTACCGACCCAAAGATGCTGCCACCTATCGAATTATTTTCACCAACGTTGCTATAGGTGCTTAAAGTGCTGACTGCATCTATCGGGTTAGCAATGCTTTCTATTAAACCATTGGTATGCTTGTAGTATACCGAAATGTTAAGTATAGAAGATTTAATAAAGCTGTTTAAACCAAGCTCTACGGTCTGCGATACTTCGGGGTCTAAAGCCGGATTACCCACTTGCTTTGCCTGAATGTTGCTTTCGTTTACAAAAGGGTTTAAGAACTGTAAACTTGGGCGGCTGATACGTTTGCTATAGCCCAATTTTAGAGTATTTGATGCCGTAAGTTTCTTTTGGATAGTTAAACTTGGCACGTAGGTATTATAGTTCTGATCAAATGGTTTTACTGCTTGCACCTCATTAAACGGTTCGCCATGGATATCGGTATTCTCTAAACGGAAACCGGTAAGCAATGTCCAGTTTTTTGGCAGGGTGATGGTAAATACCGAATAACCGGCAAATACATTTTGATTGTACTTGTATTGATTAGACGTTACAGGGTCCGGAGTACTGGAAAAATCAGTATTAGAAGTTGGCGCGAAGAAGTTTGAGGTACTATTTAACCTCCTGAATATACTTTTACCCCCGGCTTCCAGTTTGAACACCTTATTTATCGGCAAGGTATAGTCAACCTGCAACGTGTACTCATTGTTTGTGCCATCAATATTGTTCTTAACGTTTTTCCTGATCGTGTTTTGTGTCGAGTAAAGGTTGCTGTAATCAGATATACCCGAGTTGTGGCTCCACTGGGTACTAAAAGCAATTTCTGCACCTTCCTTTTTAAACTTGTGTGTGTAATCGATATTCCAGTCGAAACCGTCTATCTTGTTCATCCCAATACTGTGGCTGGTATAAATGTTTGTAGGAATAGATGAATTAACACTATTATCTCCTTCAGTGCCAAAACGGATCTGGTTAAACTTCAGGGTAGTATTAATGCTGTTGAAGCCATTAAACTGGTAGCCTGCACCAACCGAGCCAATAACCGCGTGGCGTGTAAGCCTGGTGCCGCCATGCGTAATGGTAGAATCGGCACCAATAAACTGGCCAAACTCCAACTTGGTTGATTGTGGCCACGATGCGTTACCACCCACATTGGCGTTTAAATTAAAACGGTTTTTGTTGTAACTCAGGTTCATGTTACCATTGTTTTGGCGTGTACCTACACCACCGCTGATGCCACCGCTAAAGCCTGATACATTTTTTTGTTTGGTGATAATGTTGATAATACCCGCCGAACCTTCTGCATCGTATTTGGCAGATGGCGAAGTGATCACCTCTATGGTTTTGATCTGGTCTGCAGGGATCGACTTTAGTACATCCGACAAGCTGGCCGATGTGGCACCCGATGGCTTACCGTTGATCAGCACCCTCACGTTACCATCGCCGCGTACAGATACGTTACCATTCATATCCACCGACACCATTGGTACTTTCGACAACAGGTCTGTAGCAGTACCGCCCGCTGCTGTTAAATCCTTCTCGGCATTGTAAACTATCTTATCTATCTTGTTTTCGATAAGGGCCTGCTGGCCTACTACCTGTACCTCTTTAAGGGCACGTGCGCTTGGCGGCAAAATAACGCCGCCCAGGTTTGCATCCGGCTTGCCGGCAGTAGTGGTAACCGGGTCGATAGTTTTGGTTTTGTAACCAAGGAAAGATATGGTGATCTTGTAACTCCCCGATTTGATATTATCCAATTTAAAGTTTCCTTTTTCGTCGGTTAAAACACCGTTGGTAGGCACGGTACCGCCGCTTTTAAATAAGCTGATGGTAGCATACTCCACAGGTTTTTTTGTAAGGGAATCGATAACCGAACCGGATATTTTCCCGAGGATAGATGTGCCCCCCCCGCCGCCCGGAAATTGGGCTTTAGCTGTAAAGCCTGCACAAAATATTATTAAAAGTAAAATTATACGTCTCATATTAGTTCATTTTCGTAATTGGAGGCGAAAATGAATAAAATGTTACAAGCAATTATGCCTTTTTTGTAAAATATTGATAACTGTAATGTATATGTTACACTAAGCTGATAATCAGCGGTAAGCAATGCGTTTGGAGAGCCTCAAAAAGGGTGCTTCTACGCATAAATAGAATACCCAGGCAAAGGCAACGCTCAGCAAAATGCCCGAGCCAAACTCCATCGCTTTAAAAGCGAATGTTTTTGGGAGGCTTTGGCCCATGTAGGCCACCAGCTTACTGCCAACGGTATCGTGCGTGAGGTAAAGCGAGAACGAGATGGTAGAAAAGAAAGCAATGAGCCGGTTTCTTTTTAATGGCAGTACGAGCAGCAAAAGCGCAAATAATGCCGCGCCTGTTTCGGGCAGCCCGGTGCTTAAGCAACTGATAATGGTTACAGGCAATGCAAACAGCAACGCCGGCACTAATTTTATTTGCCCGGTAAAATACAGGTAGTACAAAATGCCCAGCGCAAACACCGGGAAAAACCCTGCTAAAGTTGTACCCGGCACGTGGATGTAGTACGACAAAATGCATAGCCCCAATAAAAACCAGGCACCCCATTTACTTACAATAAGCGGGAAGGCAAGCGCCACAAACAGGTAGAACTGCAACTCGATTCCGAGTGTCCAGTACACGGGATTGATATAGGGTGCGCCGGTAAAATTGTTGCTATAAGCCAGGTGCCCCAGCACGTTTAGCCAATCGGGCCGGGCGGAGGGGATCAACGATAAACTTGCCAGCAGCGCATTTACCAGCAGTACAATTACAATAGAAACAACGTAAGGTGGTTCGATACGGATAATGCGTTTGCTGATGAATTTTGGCGCCAGCCGCCATGTGTAATTCTTGGGGATGGCTTTACAAATAATGAAACCCGACAATAAAAAGAACATGTGCACGCCCAGCCATCCATATTTTAAAACCGGCAGCGCCTTGCCACCCAAATGGAACAGGGCAACTGCAACAGATGCAATAGCCCGGATGTAATCTACCTGGTGAATGTGAGCGGGCTGTTTGGTGGTGGCGGGCATTAATAAGGGTTTGGAGCTAAGGTATTAAATAGAGGCGAATCCCCACTTACCGTCATCCTGATTACTACGACAGATTGTTTTTTTGGGATAGTCTCCCCGTCGTCATGCCGAATTTATTTCGGCACCCCATCTGATTAGTTCGTGGCGTTGCAAAGCGGTTAAGAATAGTGGTGACTTTTATGATGGGGTGCTGAAACAAGCATGACGTGTATTATATTTTGCAAACCATAGCGATGGGTTTGAAACCCATCGCTATGGTTTGCAGAAGTTTACACCACAATATTCACAATCCTCCCCTTTACCACAATCACCTTTTTAGGGGCTTTGCCGTCGAGGTATTTCAGCACATCGGCGTGCGAGCGGATGGCGGTTTCTATTTCATCGTTACCCAGGCTTAGTGATAACGGGATGTTGGTTTTCATTTTACCGTTGATAGATACCGGGTAGCTAAATTCATCCTCTACCAAATAGGCCGGGTTGAATTTAGGGTACGCGGCGTACGATATAGTGCCCGCCTCGTTGCCCAGCAATACCCAAAGCTCCTCGCAGATATGGGGGGCATATGGCTCCAGTGTGATAACCAAATCCTGTAGGATGGCGCGTTTGTTACACTTCAGGTCAGTCAGCTCATTCACCGCTATCATAAAGCTGGATACGGAGGTATTGAACGAGAAACGCTCGATATCCTGCTCCACCTTTTGGATGATCTTGTGCAGCGATTTCAGTTCCGCTTTTGATGGCTCGGCATTGCTTACGTTAAAATTCCAGTCGGCATCATGGAAAAGCCTCCAGAATTTACGCAGGAATTTAAACACACCTTCAATACCATTGGTATTCCAGGGTTTGCTTTGCTCCAGCGGGCCAAGGAACATCTCGTACATACGCAACGTATCGGCACCGTAACGCTCTATCAGGTCATCCGGGTTAACTACATTGTACTTGGATTTCGACATCTTCTCTACTTCCACGCCGCAGATGTATTTGCCGTTCTCCAATATAAACTCCGCATCAGCGTATTCAGGTCGCCATGCCTTAAATTTATTCAGATTAAGCACCTCGTTGTCAACAATATTCACATCAACATGCAAAGGCGATACTTTATATTCTTTTATCAAACCATGCGACACGAAAGTATTTGTACCACGCCCCTCTTCATCAGACAAACGATACACAAAGTTACTCCTCCCCTGTATCATCCCTTGATTGATCAGCTTTTTAAAAGGCTCTTCCTCCGGCGTTCTGCCAATATCCTTTAAAAACTTATTCCAAAAACGGCTGTAAAGCAAGTGCCCGGTAGCGTGTTCGCTGCCGCCAATGTACAGGTCAACCGCTTTCCAGTATTCAATGGCTTCTTCTGATGCAAACTCTTCGTTGTTATTGGCATCCATATAGCGGTACCAATACCAACTCGATCCTGCCCAACCTGGCATGGTGCTTAGCTCGTAAGAAAACCCTTCTTCTTGATCCTTGTCTCTTGATTCTTGATTCCTGTAGCTCCAGTCTGTCGCGCGCGCCAAAGGCGGCTCTCCCGTTTCGGTTGGTAAGTATTTATCTATCTCGGGCAATACCAACGGCAATTCGCTTTCATCAATTAAGTATGGCAAACCATCTTTAAAGTAAACCGGTACGGGTTCGCCCCAGTAACGTTGGCGGCCAAAAATGGCATCGCGCATCCTAAAGTTTACTTTTGCTTTGCCTGCACCAATTTCTTCCAGTTTGGCAATTACCGCGGCGGTGCCTGCTTTGTAATCCAGCCCGTTCATAAAGTCCGAATTGATGTAGGTACCTTCCTTGGTTGGGTCGGCTTCGGTTTCTATTTGTTGGCTATCCAAAATCTGCACTATCGGCAAATCAAAATGTTTGGCAAACAGGTAATCGCGCTGGTCGCCGCTTGGCACGGCCATTACGGCGCCTGTACCGTAGCCTGCAAGTACGTAATCGGCAATCCACAATTGTATCTTCTCCCCGTTCAGCGGGTTCAAAACATAGCTTCCCGTAAATGCCCCCGATACGGTTTTGGTATCGGCCATCCGGTCAAGCTCGCTTTTCTTTTTGGTTTTGCTGATGTATTCTTCAATATCCTTTTTCTGCTCCGGCGTGGTTAGCGCTGCAACCAACTCATGTTCGGGTGCTATCGCCATAAAAGTTACCCCAAAGATGGTATCAACCCGTGTAGTAAACACCTCTATATAGTCAGCGCTTAAATTCGCAAGGTGAGTGGATTTATCTAAAGGGAACTTTACGCTTGCGCCTACACTTTTACCTATCCAGTTGCGCTGCATTTCTTTTAAAGGCTCGGGCCAGTCAATCGTGTCCAATCCATCCAAAAGGCGCTGGGCGTAAGCAGTGATGCGCATGCTCCACTGCATCATTTTCTTTTGCTCCACAGGGTAACCACCGCGCTCGCTAAAGCCGTCTTTTACCTCGTCGTTAGCCAATACGGTACCCAGGGCGGCGCACCAGTTAACGGTACTTTCGCGCAGGTAGGTAAGGCGGTATTTTAACAATTCAGCTTGTTGCTCCTGTTCGGTAAAGGCTTTCCATTCCTCAGCAGTAAAGCTTAATATATCTTCATCGCACACGGCGTTGATGCCGGCGCTGCCTTTGCTTTCAAAATGGGCAATTAACTCATCAATAGCTACCGCTTTATCAGCATCCTTATTATACCAGCTGTTAAACAGCTGCATAAATATCCACTGCGTCCATTTATAATAACCGGCTTCGCTGGTGCGCACCTCGCGGCTCCAGTCGAACGAGAAACCTATCTGGTCGAGCTGGCGGCGGTAGGTGGCAATATTATCTTCGGTGGTAACAGCGGGGTGTTGCCCGGTTTGTATGGCGTACTGCTCGGCCGGCAGCCCGAAGCTGTCGTACCCCATAGGGTGCAATACGTTAAAGCCTTTTAAGCGTTTGTAACGCGCAAAAATATCAGAAGCAATATAGCCCAGCGGGTGCCCAACATGCAGCCCCGCACCGCTTGGGTAAGGGAACATATCCAGCACGTAGTACTTGGGTTTGTTGGTTTTATTTTCGGCCTTAAAGGTGTGGTTATCGGCCCAAAACTGCTGCCACTTTTTCTCTATATCCTTAAATTGATAGTCCATTTTATTAATTGCGCATGTGAGGGGGCGAAAATAATAAAAATGACGGTTAGTTTGGTAGAGATTGTGGGTTTAAGTGTTGGAAGGGTTAGAAGGGTTAGAGGGGTTAGGAGGGGTTAGGAGGGATGGAAGGGTTAGAAGGGTTGGAAGGGTTGGAAGGGTTGGAAGGGTTGGAAGGGAATACACCAGTCGGTCGTTTGTTTTAAAATTCTGGTAATTTCTAAAATTCGTTCAACGGCGAAGCACTCTTGAGCACCTTTTAAAAAACGAGACACTAAGAAAAACTCAAGTTCAGACGATATCGGAAAATCCTGATCAGGCAGATAATAATGGCGCCCCCTGCGGGCCGGGCTTTGCAGGGCTGCGCTTCGCTCCGGCCCGTTGGGCTAAACCCTTCCAATCCCTGGCGCATTTTTTTTACCGTCGGTTGAAACCGACGGCAATGAAGGTGGGCAACGAACACAGGCGCTATCCCGCCTTCATTGCCGTCCCTTTTAAGGGACGGGCCACCTACAGCACACTCCAAACTTTTACACCCCAAAACAAACTTTATAAGTAATTTTGCCCCATTCAAACTTTTCCAACATTTTTAACTTTTCTAACTTCTTATAACTAATGCTTACCCTTCGCCAGCTATTTTTAAATAATAACGCCCAAACTACCCACTTCCCCCTGTTGCTGGAATTTGAGCGGGCCGAGGGCGTTTATATGTACGATGCAGCGGGCAAGCCTTTTATCGATCTTATCTCCGGCATTGGCGTAAGCAATTTGGGGCATTGCAACCCAAAGGTGATTGCCGCCATAAAAGAGCAGGTTGATAAATATATGCACTTGATGGTGTACGGCGAATATGTACAAACCCCGCAGGTGCGCTTTGCAGAAAAGTTGGTTAGCATCCTGCCGGAAAGCCTCAATTCGGTCTACTTCACAAATTCGGGCGCCGAGGCGGTGGAAGGTGCCTTGAAACTTGCCAAACGTTTTACAGGCAGGCAACAGATCATCTCTATGCATCACTCCTACCACGGCAGCAGCCACGGCGCATTAAGCGTAATGGGCAACGAGGAGTTTAAACAGGCTTACCGCCCGCTATTGCCGGGGGTTAATTTTATCCGTTTTAACGAAGCGGAAGATCTACAACTTATTACTACCGATACTGCCTGCGTTATTGTAGAAACTATACAGGGCGAAGCCGGCATCCGCGTGCCCGGTCTGGGTTATATGCAGGCGCTCCGCGCCCGCTGCACCGAAACCGGTACGCTGCTTATCCTCGATGAGATACAGGCTGCCTTTGGCCGCACAGGCAAGTTGTTTGCCTTCGAGCATTTTGGCATTGTGCCGGATATACTTTTGTTGGCCAAAGCATTGGGCGGCGGCATGCCGGTTGGCGCGTTTGTTGCACCGGTGGAAGTTATGTCGGCCTTTAAGGAGAATCCGATTTTAGGGCATATCACCACATTTGGCGGGCACCCCGTTTGCTGCGCCGCCGGACTGGCCGCACTGGAAGTTTTACTAAGCGAAAACCTTATCGATGGCGTGGAAGCCAAAAACCAGTTATTTCATAAACAACTCATCCACCCCGCCATCAAAAGCATCCGCGGTAAGGGCCTAATGTTGGCCGTAGAATTTGAAAGCTTCGAACTGAATAAAAAAATAATAGACCGCTGTATAGCAAACGGTGTAATTACCGACTGGTTCCTGCATTGCAGCAATTCTATGCGTATTGCACCGCCATTAATTATTACCCATGAGCAGATCCTTCATGCGTGCTCGGTGATTTTGGAGGCTATTGAGTTCTACACAAATTAACAGCAAACCAAACATAGCTGTGTTTACACAGCGCTTTGCAAATCGGTAAGCGATTTTATATCGCGGGATACAGTGTTATGAAAGGCGCTATGCCTCTCTGCCTCCCCTGTGTGTCTTTGACGGTTAAATAACCAACAATGTAAATTCAAATGGTTTACCACTCAGGGGCACTACATACGCACCTCTGTCCATCGCCAATTTTTGCTTCAATTTATAAGCTTTGCCATTTTGCTGCACCCGCAAGTAGGCTTTCGGCGTAAACTCGTCGGCGGCATCTAAAACTACAGAAACCGACCCGGTAGCGGGGTTATAACTAACGGTTTTAAACGTCCCCGCATCCAACGTTAGCCAAAGCCCGGCTGGTGCAATAAACACCCGCGATTTGGATGCGGTAGTAATATCAACCTTTACCAAACCCTTTTCTTTTTTCAAATTCCCGCCAAAGGCCAGCCAGCCATAGTTTTTATCATGGGTAATGTAGGTAGCAGAATTTACGGCATAGCCGAAAAAATTTGGCCCATAATCGCCTGATAGCCCATCAATTTTGAGGGTAGAAGGATAGGCATGGAAAGCGGCCGGCCCAAAACCATCCTGCGTAATGTTGGATACTGAACCAATCAGCCCGCCATAGCCTACCCGAAGAAGATACAAGTCGCCCGGGTGGTTGCGGTATTCGGTAAGCACGGGGATGGCGTTTAAACCCGACCCGTAGTGATGTAGTTGCCGCTCTATACGGGATAGCTTGCCTCCGTATAAAAAGTCCCAATACCGGCGTGCAGAGCCGTTATACCCCCAATGCGGTACGGTGGGCATATAGCCCAATATGGCATTGATAGTAACCTCTGCTTTATCGGTATACCCAAAATAAGCCGACCAGTTATAAACCTCTTCCTGCCCGGTACTATCCCAGGGCATTTCGCTGCCGAAAGGGTATTTAAGGGTGTGCCAGTGGTCGGCTCGTTTGCGCATTTCAGTTTCCAGCGAGATGGCTTTATCGCCCCAGCCTTCAGCCTTCAGATCCATCAACAGCAGGTAAAATACAGTCCCCTCCATCTGCCCAAATTGCGCATAATAAGGCGCTTGTTTTACCATGGCCATAGCGGTTTCGTAGGAATTATTGAGGTAAAATTGCCAGTTTTGCTGCGTTACCAGGCCATTGTGGTTACGCGCGAGGCGGTACATTACCCAATGCGCGGCGGCAACGTGCGGGTAGTTGTACGATCGGCCAACGTCATTAGCATCTTTGTGGCTCCAGGCCGCCCAGGTTTTCCAGTTGAGGCTGTCGCTGTAGGTGCCTTTGGGTATCGAATCAGGCTGGTAATAAAATAAGCTTTTCTTTACCCCATATTTTTGCGGCCCTTCACCGTGCTGTATATTACCAAACAACGTATGGTTTACAAATTCCTGTAGCTTGGCTACCTCCGCCTTGTCGGGCTGTACCAATTGTTTCATCATTGCGCCCAGCCAGCTGCCTGCGCCGCCTTCATCGCTCAGCCCGGCTATCCAAACACGGCTATCCTGGGTAACCTGTTGTTTTTTCTCGTAATCGTAAGTAATTACCGATGGGTTGCGGTGGAAGGTGTCGGGTTTATCAAACCACTGCTCGTGCGTAAGGAAACGGCCGTAATCTTTCACCAGTTCGTTTTCAGCCTTTATCACTTTATAGCTTATGGTCTGGCAAAGCCCGTCGGTATAAGTAATGGCCAATCGTGCCCGCCCCCATCGCAGCCCTTTTACATGGTAAGCTTGCAAGGTTCTGTTTTCGGCGGTTGTTGGCGTAATGCTCAAAGCCCCGGCCGGCTCAACTTGTAACGATCTTACTTTTCGGCCATAGTTCAAAAACAGCTTTGCATCGGTGCCCTGCGGTAATGCATACCCGGGTACGCCTACAGCAACCGGGCGGCGTTGTTCAATTAGTTTTTGCTCGATGCCTTTGATAGAATTGGCCAGCACAAATTGTACGCCATACTCCACAACCTGGCCCGGTTTCAGGAATACCGACGTTGGCTTATTCCATGGCTCAGCTTTTTTCCAGTCGGTTTCGGCGTAGGCTTTGCTGTGTATCATCCATTCATAAAAACCTTCAAAGTCTATCCCTTTTGGCGTTGGATCGGAGAGCAAGGGGTTGTAGGCCTCAAAAGGCGATTTCCCATACGGCAACACCAGCAGCGCCGGTCCTTTGCCGCTAAGCCTGGTAACTTGTAAATAGCCCGCATCGTTGCCGATGTATGGGTCGTAAAATACATTGCGGGCGTGGGCTTGTTCCAGTTCCTCACCCTGCAAAATATTGTTAAATATCATGGGCATGCCCAACGCGCCTATCTCCACCATGCGGTTGCTTGTGTTTTTCAGCCTGAACAGCAATACCAAATTACCCTTAACCACCTCCCAGTAGCGGCTCACATTCAACGGAATGTTGGCGGGGAAGGTAGGCGAAAGGTCGGCAGCGGCAAGTATGCCAGCTTGCTTAGTTTGCAATGGTGTTACATCCACGCGGTTGCTTGCAGATGAATATTTACCCCAGGCAGTATCGCCCCCGGTTTTTAAGAGCAGGTTAATATCGCCCAAATGGTACATGCCGTTGCTGCTGCGTTGGGCCAGCCGGGCGGCTGGCGTGTAATCAAAATCCTTTTCAGTAGTGGGTTCCAGCGCGGCAATGGTTTGCGACGCTTTTACCAGCTTAAGCCGGAAGCCGGGTGTGTTAAAAGTTAACAGCCCTTTCCCTAAATTCAAGGTTGATGGCCTTTTCTCCAGGTTTTTCCAGGGATCCTGCGCACGGGCGGGTGCTGCAAAAAGCAAGGCCAATGCAAAAAAACTGGAAAGTAAAATAGCGTGGTACCGGCGGGCTGCTGTTTGCATATTATGGGCGAAGGCTAAATTTGGTAAAGTAAATGTAGTTGATTATTAACGCCTAATTAGTTGGAATTTGCCTGATTGTGGCAATATTTTATCCGGCATCCGCAATCAATTACCTAAAAGCGGATAATTACTTTAAGTTAAACGAACTAAAGATATATTAAGCGGAACGTTATAATAATTATTAGTATTGCGATGCCGTTTAGGTAGCTTACCAAACGTTTATACTTTTGGGCAGCCAAACGTCGCAATAATGGCAGCGCAATATTTGAAGTAAGCATGGTAATTGTAAAGCCTTCGTGCGGTTGCCGCGCAAATAAGGACCTCGACAATACCCAAAAGGCAATTAATGCAATAATAATAAAGACAAGGTCGACTATCGCTGCCGAATGCCGGTCGGCCCAAAGTAATACCTTATCCAGGGTTTTACTTTCCATAACTCTTTATCTTTTTTACTATCGCCTTCTCAAAAAGCTCGACAGCGATTTGCCGTTCGTCGCTTTTGGAAGTACGGGCAATAAACTTTGTAAAATTAAGTAGCTTTATTTCGGAGCGGGTGCTGTTGCCGCTTATATTAATATCGCAATGCATGGTACGCAGCCTGATGGTATCTGCGTCTTTCACTTGTTCGTAATCGAGGATCCGGGCCAGGGTATCCTTTTTACTATAGGTGCTGCTATAATAAAACATATTGGTTTTGCTGTCAAAATCAATCCAGGCGCTGTCGATCTTTACCCCTCCGTTATTGCTTTTGTAGAGGCTGTGCAGATTTTTTTCTGCCTCGTGTACAAATTCTAATTGAAGCGAATTGATCCTCGATACCAGGTCGCGTTTAGAAAAATTGAAGCTGTACGTTTTATTGATGCCGGTAATTTTTGTGTATTGGCCGCGTACCATGCTGGTTGCCACAAAGGAGAGCGCGGAGCAAACCAATATTATATTTAGCAAAACAGGTTTTAACCTGTAACGGCCCGATGCCTTAAAAACATAAAGGGATAGCGGCAAGATGCCCAGGGCCCAGTAGTCGCTGTAGTCAACTTTGCGGTGCACCGGTATATTTATGGCGTTCATGCTATCGATAATGGGCTGCACAAAGGGCGACTTCCACACAAGAAACAAGGCCAACGTAGCCAAATGCACCTTTACAGCCCGGGTTGGTAACAAAGCGCTGAAAAAGAACGCGACGGCGAACAGCCCTGCAAAGTCGGATAGTTTGCCGGTAAGCTGGTTGTGGTAGGTTTGCTTAAAATACCAATCGTTTATCAGCAGCACCAAAACGGCGATGACGAAGTACGGGTTCCCTAATTTTTGCTTGCTATCCATTGCCGATATGTATGGCAATTTATAAAAAAAAACAGATACAAATAAAAATAGCGCTGTGTATGTATTTGTGAACACCCGGCACCTGCGGCAGGTAAAGCCTGCTGTTGTTAAACGGTAAAGTTATGGCTTGTAATATATTCTAAATGTACTGCCTACCCTTTTCACATCGAATTATTAATAGCGGTTAAACTTTTTTAATATTTAATTAATTGTTGAAAATAAAAGGCCTTAAGCAGCTGGAAAACAATTGTTTTAAACATCCGTGGCATATACATTGCATTAGTAATTACAGGCGCTGTTAAATAGGCGCAACAAATAAAAATACCCCATGCATAAATAATTACTAAACAAAATGGACCACTACAGAGAAATAAAAAATAATTTAACCTGGCATAACGAAGGCAAGTTTGAGGTTGAATTAACAAATGGTGTAATTACCCGCCTTAACTTTTGCGAGCCTGGCAAAGGACCCGATGATACCGGTAAGGCCTTAACATCAACCAATTTTAAGTTTTTACAGGCGGTGCACGCTGCCCTGGGCGATCTGTTTACTTTTATCGAAGATGAAAATAAACGATTGGGTTATAGCTATGCCCGCCC
This sequence comes from uncultured Mucilaginibacter sp., assembly GCF_946481715.1. The sequence goes on from NZ_CAMLOV010000038.1 coordinate 14,733, forward strand.
GGCAGATTTAGGGCCCTATAACGAAGAGGTGGTAGAGAAAACCTACATGCAGCCAACCGAAGCTAAGCTGCGCCCGCTTATTAATTACGATAACCAGCCGGAACTAAGCAATACTGTAGTAGGCGAAGGGTTGAGGGATATTGGGTAGTTGTTAGATGTGAGATATGAGACGTGAGATTTGAGACAGAACTCATATTGATATTGTCCGTTACCGCGGGCTTTCAACTGCGCTAATTTCGCGGCAGAGAAAAATATCGTCTGAAATCATGCAGCTTGACGCGAGAATTCTACCCCAATATTTTTTGATACAGCTTAAAATAATCCTCCGCCATCTTCTCCGCAGAAAACTGCGAACCCGCCCAATCGCGGCACCTTTGGCGGCTGATATTGCTGAGTTGCGCTACCGCATCAACAGCCTCATCCACCGTATTTACTAAAAAACCAGTCCTTTCGTGCTGTATCAGTTCCGGCATGGAACCTTTGTTGAACGCGATTACCGGTGTGCCGCAAAGCATGGCTTCGGCAACGCTCATCCCAAAGGGTTCAGCAAAATTAATGGGATGCAGCAGTGCAACGGCATTACCTAAAAGCTCGTTCCGTTTTTCGGGGCCGGCGTGGCCGATGTATTCTATCTGCTCGTCAAGGTAAGGTTCAACCTTTTCCTTCCAATAATTTTCATCCTGGATGATGCCGGCTATCAGGAGTTTCTTTTTGGCTTTTTTGGCTATCTGTATGGCCTCGGCGGCGCCTTTGTCATGATGGATGCGGCCAAAGTACAGCAGGTAATCGCCCGGCGTTTCGGTAAACTGAAAATCAGCGGTGTTTAGCCCGTTGTAAACCGTGGCAATGTATTCCAGTTCGGCGCTGCGGTCGGCATTGCTGATGGAAACATAATGGCCAATAGCGTTATATTTTTTATAAACCGGTATGATGCGTGGCGACGAAAACCCATGAATGGTAGTGATCACCGGCGTTTTTATCAAGCCCGAATACGTGAGCGGTAAAAAGTCGAAATTGTTATGCATGATATCAAACTCGCCTGCTTTCTCCATCAGGTTGCTGATGTGCAGGCATTCCAATACCTTGGCATCCTGCGTACGGTCTTCTTCGTAACCTTGTTCGCAGATACTTTCTAATTTACCCCTGGTGATAGAATCTCCCGTGGCAAATAAAGTTACCTCCACGCCAAGCTTTATCAATCCTTCGGCAATGTTTGATGCTACCTGTTCCCACGGCCCGTAGTGCCTGGGCGGTGTACGCCAGGCAACGGGTGCTAATATGGCTGCCTTCATCTTAGCAAATCTTTACGTGTTCTTCCATCTTATTGTACTCGTACTCCAGCTCAAAAGCCTTCAATACAGTAAGGTGGGAGATCAAATAAGCCAAAGTACTTTCGGCGCCCTGGTTACGGTTAATGCCTGTTGGCAGCAAACCGTCGCAGCAGCCCTTGGTTTCGTGGTCGTATAATGGCGCGCGCAGCGTATTTTCTCCCAGGAACCATTTATAGCTCAGGAACATTTTTTCGATATACTGCGGCTTGCGGAAGATTTGGTAAGCCTGGAAATGCATTAGTACCATGGCCATAGTTTCGATGGCTTGCTGATCGAACGTTGGGAATTTACCGCCGCGGTGATACCAGCCATCGTTGCCTACAGGGCTTAAATAACCGTTCGATAGCGTTAGTTTATCAAGGAATGCCATGGTGGCCAGCGCTATCTTTTTAGCTTTCTCGTCGCCGGTTATCTCGCAGGAGTGCAGCAGCGCCAAGGGCAATATAGCATTATCATAGGTCATGCTTTCTTCAAACCATTCCCAATCGTCGCTTCGGGTATTGTCGTATGCATCTATCAAAGGCTGGGTCATGCGTTTCAATTCCTGCACCATACCATCATCAGTTGGGTAAGCCTGCAGGTAAAGGCTAATGCCGATAATGGTATTGGCCATGCCGCGCAGATACCTCAGGGCCTTAAAGTGCGGGTACGAGCGATGAAAAAGCTCCAGCGCAAATTCGCGGTAAGAGTTGCTTGCAGCGCAGCTAATTAAATGCCCCAGCGCCCAAATGGTACGGCCGAAGGAATCTTCGGTACCCACTTCATCCAGGTAGCGCCTGTCGAAGCTTAGGAAGTTGCGGAAGTTACCATCCTCGGTTTGCATGTAATGGATATAACTAAGGTAGATGGGCAACAACCTATATGCCTCCTGGCTGCCATTACGCTGGTAGGCCATTAAGGCCATGATAAGCGCACGGGAATTATCATCAACACAATATCCTTCTTTTAAGTTGGGGATACCGTATTTGGCATGTTGCACAATGCCGGTATCGTCGGTTAAGCGGGTTACGTGCGCCAGGCTAAACTTGGGCAGCACTTCGGGGTCAACAATACTGTTCTTTAATATTTTGTCGCTAAAATCGTGCGTAGAGGCGGCTTCCTGGGCTACTTTAATAAACTCGGAGCCGATAACAGGCCAGCGCAGGTGCAGCCCATATTCATAAGCGTTTTCTTTTAATTCCTGCAGGGTATCCTCATCATCCAGCAACTCGTTAATGGTTTCTGCCAGCGCATCCGCATTTTTAAAATCGAAGAGGCGGCCGCGGCCATCTGCCAATAGCTCGGTAGCGTGCCAGTAAGGGGTGGATACCACCGCTGCGCCCGAACCAACCGCATAGGACAAGGTGCCACTGGTAATTTGCGCTTCGTTTAGGTATGGGGTTACGTATAAATCGCAGGCTGTAAGGTAATCTATCAGTTCATCCTCTGCCACAAACTTGTTGATGAAGGATAAATGCTGCGATACTTTTAACTGGGCAGCCAGGCTTTTCAGGTGGTCGCGGTATTCCTCGCCCGAATGTTTTACCACGCCCGGGTGGGTATTGCCCAGCACCACGTACATCACATCCGGGTGTTTTGCCACTATTTTTGGCAGTGCCTTTATAACGGTTTCCAAGCCTTTGTTGCGGCTTATTAAGCCAAAGGTTAGCATTACACGGTGGTTTTTAAATGGCGTTAAGCTTTTAACCGGGTTTACTTCGGGCGCTTCCAGGTCGGGTACGCCGTGCTCAATAATCTGAATTTTCTCTACCGGGATATCGTAAATGTTCACCAAAAATTCAACAGCACGTTTGCTCATTACAATGATCTTTGACGATTGCTCTGCAATTTCGCGGATGATGATCCGCTGTACGTAGCTGGGGTCTTTTAGGATAGTGTGCAGTATGGATATCAGGGGCTTCTCTAAACGGTTGATAAGGGGCAGTATATAAATACCGCTTTCGCCGCCGTAAATGCCAAACTCATGCTCCAGTATCACCGCATCAACAGCGCTGGTATTGATATAATTTGCTGCGCGGATATAATCCTTTTGGTGGTTTTGGCGGATAACGTATTTAACATCCTCCGGGTATTCGTATTCCTGAAGGTTTTCAGAGTCGTTAAGCGCGACAACGAAACCGCCTTCGAGCAAGGTTTTCCTTTTTGGGAAATTTGCGTTGATGGCGTGCATCAGGTTTTGATTAAATGTAGCAATGCCGCATTCGCGGGGCGGATAGGTTGATATATATGCGATTTTCATAGTAGTTGTTTGCTGCCGATAAATTTTGTTTTTGGTGATACAATTTGCCCTCTTGACCCAAAAAATATGCATCGTGACCTGTAAAAAGGTATTTATGCGTGGAAAAAGCAATATCTATACGGGCGTAACCCATAAAGCATAAACTATACCAATTAACTCGTAATAAAATTTGGTGACCGCGTTTTTACAGTCAGATTATAGTAATAATTAAATTGAGAGGTGGCGTAAAGGCGATCCAATTATTAAAAACCTGCGGGCAGGTATTTAAATAATTGTGATTTAATGCTTTATTAAACCACAAATTATACAGAGGAAAGTATTACAGCATGCAGATGAAGAAACACAAATATCCGCTGGGCCTTGCATGGCTATTCGGCAGCTTAAAAAAACGGCCTTTATCTTCGCAGTAAAAAAACAGCAATAAAATAAAAAATCCTGCCCAAAAGGGAGCAGGATTTTTTGATTGTTATATAGCAATTATGCCCAGAGGTTGGCCGGGTAAGTGCCATTAGCTACTAAGTCTGATATGCTTTTTTGTACAATAGGCTTGTCTTCTTTGTATGTAACGCCAAACCATTTTGCATCGGTAGGGATAACTTCAAAAGATGCCTCGCCGCTTTTTATTAAACCATCTGCCACCAACGGGATAAAGAACTCGGCCTTAGGGTTGGTTTTATTGGCTTCCACAAAAGCTTTAAACATTGGCTCGCTTTGTTTAAAAACGGCCGGGGTAAAGCCCCAGAAATTCATAGACACGCGGGTATCGGGCGCTAAAGGGTATTCCTTATCATCTTCTTCGTAGGCAACGGTACCGTCTTCTTTAAAGTAAACTTTAAGGCGCTCGTTAATGGCAACCATTTTACCATCCTCTACCTGGCACACACCGCGCGATACCGAACCATGGTCGGAAAGGGTACGGTCTACCTGGTAACCGATGATGGAATATTTATCATCAGCAACTTCGGTAGTTAAAAAATCAGCCATTTTTTTAAAAGCATCGTATCCGTAAAAATCATCGGCATTTATAACACAAAACGGCTCTTTTACCTGGTTGCGGGCGGCTAAAACAGCGTGGGCGGTTCCCCATGGTTTTGCGCGCTCAATTTCTTCGTCTATACCAAAAGGCTTAAGGTCGTAACTTTGGAAAACATAATCCGTTTCTACCTTGCCTGCCAGTTTAGGCTCAAAAATAGCTTTGAAACTATCTAAAAACTCTTCGCGTATGATGAACGAAATTTTGCCAAAACCGGCGTTAATTGCATCGTAGATAGAATAGTCGATAATGGTTTCGCCGTTAGGGCCAAAGCCATCTACTTGTTTCATGCTTCCATAGCGGCTGGCCATCCCTGCAGCTAAAATGAGTAAGGTAGGTTTCATGTTTTTTTTATGAGAATTTTATAGTTAGACTTAAGTTATTAGCAATAATAGCGAATTTATAGATAATTATTAATAATTACTTAAAATATCTGAAATCTTGCCCTGCTTTTATGTTCAGCAGGCTTTCGTAAATAAGCCGTATTACGTTATCTACATCATCTTTATGGATCATCTCCACAGTTGTGTGCATATAACGTAATGGCAACGATATCAAGGCCGAGGGCACGCCGTCGTTAGAATAGGCGAAGGCATCGGTATCGGTACCGGTGCTGCGCGATGACGCCTGGCGCTGGAAGGGGATATTCGCTTTTTGTGCCGATTCTATCAGCAGTTTGTTTAGATTGTTTTGTACGGCTGGGGCGTAAGATATTACAGGGCCTTTACCACAGCTCAGGTCGCCCTGGGTTATTTTGTTGATCATTGGGGTGCCGGTATCATGCGTAACATCGGTAACAATGGCCACGTTTGGTTTTATGCGATGGGCTATCATTTCGGCACCGCGCAACCCAATTTCTTCCTGCACGGCGTTTACAATATATAAACCGAACGGCAGGGTGATGTTGTTCTCTTTTAGTAAACGGGCAACCTCGGCAATCATAAAGCCGCCTGCGCGGTTATCCAGTGCGCGGCCCACGTAGTAGCGGTTGTTCAGCACCATAAACTCATCTTCGTAGGTGATAACACAGCCTACGTGAATCCCCAGTTTTTCTACCTCTTCCTTACTGGTGCAACCGCAATCCAGAAAAATATTTTTAAGTGTTGGTGCTTCTTCCTTTTCGCCGCCTAATCGGGTGTGGATAGCCGGCCAGCCAAATACCGCTTTTACAATGCCGTTATCGGTATGGATGTCAACTCGTTTTGATGGCGCTATCTGGTGATCGGAACCGCCATTGCGGATCACATAGATCAGCCCATCATTAGTAATGTAATTTACAAACCAGGAGATCTCATCGGCATGTGCCTCAATAACAACTTTATATTCGGCAGTGGGGTTTATTACGCCTACAGCCGTGCCATAGTTGTCTACAAAATGGTCATCTATATAGGGTTTCAAGTACTCCAGCCAAAGTTGCTGCCCCTTCCACTCAAACCCTGTAGGCGATGCGTTATTGATATATTTTTCGAAGAATGCGAGGGATGTTTCGGTAACTACAGCAGGTTTCTGCTCAACTTCAGTTTTCTTTTTAGCCATTTTAAAAGTATGAGGCCTTTGGATGGCCATGCGCAAATATAACAAAGCGGATGATATAGCCGCAATACCCTATACACGGTATATTAAATAATGTTTGTTTGTTAATATAGAATTAACAGCATAGCGCCAACTTCGCAGCGTTAAATAAATAAGATCAGTTAAGTTAATTGAAAGCCGTTCTGCGCGAGGCAGGGCGGCTTTTTTAATTTGGCGGCAGGTGTTTTTGCATAATGATATAATCGAACCCATTCTTGCGGAACACCTCGCCAACAGCGCTAAAGCCAAATTTATTATAAAAGCCAATAGCCGTTAAACGCGCATTACACCACAGCAGCTTCCCGTCTTCGTTCTCCACAAAAGCGGTGATGTAATTAAGTAAAGCCGTACCGACTTGCTGCCCCTGCACCGCCTCCGCTACCGCAAATTTGCGGAACTGCCAATCCTTCTCCCGCGCAAAAAGCGAAACTACTGCCGCTATCCAGCCGTCCTTAAAAGCGGCAAAATGATAACCGTTACTGTCCTCCTCCATCGCCATGGCGGCCAAAGTTTCGTTAGGATATAGTACTTCGTGGCGCAGGCGCCAGGTAAGTTCGGGGCGTATTTGTTCTATGGAGAGCATTTTTTGGAGGCGAAAGGTAAAAGGGTAAAGGTAAAAGGTTTTTGAATATCGAACACCGAATTTTGAATGAAGAATGATGAAGTGGTTTTACCTTAAATAATTAAATTGCAGCACCATGCCGCACACTGCCCCCGCACCCATCTTCTCGCCAAAACTCATCAACTGGCTTATGTTTTTTTCCATATGCCTGATATGGGGAAGCTCTTTTATTTTAATGAAACTCGGTTTGTATGATGATGAGCGCAGGCCTTTGCTTACAGCTTCGCAGGTGGCGGCAATACGTATCATCACCGCAGGTATCGTGCTTACGCCCATACTTGTTAGCAACCGCAGTAAAATGCCCTTTAAACTTTCGGGTTGGCTGGTGTTCTCCGGCGTGTTCGGCAGTTTTTTGCCCGCCTTTTTGTTTTGTATTGCAGAAACAAAAATCGACAGCGCTCTCGCCGGCACCCTCAATTCGCTTACGCCCATCTTTGCCATCATATTCGGCTTTTTGTTTTTCGGCAACAAAATACCGCTTAGCCAGGTAGCGGGTATCATTATCGGTTTTGGGGGGATAGTGCTACTGTATGTAGTGCAAAAACATACCGGGGTGGGGCAAATCAGCTATGCCGGATTGGTTATACTGGCTACCATATTTTACGGCATCAATATCATTGTGGTAAAGCGCTACCTTAACGGGGTAAGCCCGCTGGTTATTACTGCTTTTAGTTTGATATCGGTAGCACCGCCATCATTAATTATTTTATGGCAAACCGGTTTTTTTAATTTACCACTGCACCAGCATCAATATATAAAAGCTTGCCTCGCGGTTTGTACATTAGGTATGCTGGGCACGGCGCTGGCATGGATGCTGTTTTATGCGTTGGTGCAACGTACCAGTGTTTTGTTCACCTCTACCGCCAGCTATGGCATCCCCTTTGTGGCCTTTGGCTGGGGTTGGTACTATGGCGAAACCATCACCATTGGCCAAATTGGCTGCCTGCTTATTATCCTTGGCGGGGTGTACCTTACGCGTATTGATTTTGGCAAATTGCGAAAGAAGGCAACCGCTTAAACCGTAGCAATGCGTTTCAAACCGTCTTCAACCCTGGCGCCATATCACCCCAGCATCTCCTCCAAGTACGCCAACGCAACAATGCCCATATCCTCCCCTTTTAGCGCCACCACAACGGCACCGTTATTCTTATGTAATTGCAACCTGCCTTTAAACAGGCTTGTCTCTGCCGAAGCGAGGAAGCGTTTTAGTGCAGACGGACTAACTTTGCGGCACGCCAGTTCGGTAGTGCCGTTGCTTATTACCAGCCTTAGCTGTTTATCTGCCTGCTCTATCATCAGGGTGTTTTTGCCGGGAAGTTCAAATTGTGCCATACTGTTAATTGATTGTTAAAAATACAAATTTTGCGTCCCCATTTTATATATCACCCACCCGAAACTATTCGGCCCTCTCTTTGTTGCGCTTGTATACCCCAATGACATAATGGTACCGATATTTTTTAAGGTTGGAGACGACATCCCGGTGATGGTGATCCCCAATACCGAAGCCCATTTGGATGGCCACGCAGTACTTACCTATACCTATAATATTTACCGCGACAATGGCTTTGAGGACGCCGCTACAATAAAACTTAAAGAGACAGAGTTGATGCTGGAGAAAAAGAAAAGCCCCAACTATATGGGCTTTATTACTTTTGAAAACCCCGGCAAACTGTTTACCTACACGGCGGATGGCAATGAAGTGCTGCCGTCGGACGCGGTGCAGGAGATCATCGAAAACATCACCCATTACCGCGACCACCCCGGTATGTGGCAGATTTAATAATTTCATTAATTTGCATAAGCATGGATAACAAACCAAAAATAGGGTTGGAATGGGTGCCGGAGGCGTATAAATTGGAATATACGCCGCAGGCTGCTGCTGTGCGTAATAATAATTCAACGGATAGTGAGCGCTCTACGAGGCATATCGCACTCCCACCCAATAAAAAGAAAATCCATCTAAAAAAGCATTAGCCCTTCCGCAACCAGGTGATTTGTGATGCCTGTCATTGTTTTACGTGCCCTGCATCAGCCTTCAGGTTTTAATTCTGATCTACTTTTGATTAACAAAAACAGCAAGATCATGAACCAACTAAAATCTGTAATATATTCCTTCCTGATAATTATTTCGATGGTGGTAACCGCCCGTGGCCAGCAACACACCAATGCAACCCCTCAGCAAATTATGATTGATGGCAAAGGCGGCATCTACAGCCACGATGGTACCAAACTGGGCTATATTGATAGGGACAATGTTGCCCGCAACAATGCCGGCAACAGAGTATACAGTATCGATAAAAATGGAAACATTGTTGACCGCCAGGGCAAAAAACTGGGTAAGGCCAGTAAAAATGGGGTGTATTACAGCGTTGCCGGCGAATCCATCCTTACCGTTAAAGACCTTGATGCCGAAAAATGCGCCATCCTGGACCCCAAGGGCCACAATTATGGCACCGTGCATAAAAACTACAAACTACATGCTTGCGCTGCACATTGTTTCTTTTTAGAAAAAGCCGCAAAAAAATAATATTGTTGTGATGTGATGTGATGACAAAGGCGAAGGCTCCCGGCGATGTGTGGCCGGCGCCTTTTTTGCATTATACAATTCGGGTATTTGCAGCAAACACTGTCAGCCTTTACCTTTACCCCGTGGATACAAGTAAATGGATAACCCGCAGCCGCCCCAAGATTGACCGTATTGCCTGCCCCTGGCTGATAAAAAGGTTCATTAACCCCGATGCGGAAATTATTTATGTCCCCTTTGAGGAAGTACTGATAAAGGCGCAGGAGCTTAACGCCATCCCCTTCGACCTGCCCGGCGTGGAGTATAGCCACTACGAGGATAGATGCACATTTGATTATTTCCTGAAAAAGCACCAGTTAAAAGATGTTGCCCTGCATCGGGTGGCGGCCATTGTACGCGGCGCAGATACCGACCGGCACGATTTTGCGCCACAGGCCGCCGGTTTATCTGCCTTGTTCCTCGGGTTATCCCAAAACATAACGGACGACCACGAACTGCTTGCTCTGGGTATGGTGATATACGACGGATTGTACACCTGGGCTAAAGACCTGCATCAACAAAAACATACCCAAACCCCTGCTGAGCAAATGCTGCTGGAGGTTTACCGCAAGTACATTAAGCAAAGCAAGGCCAAAAAAGCACCGGAATGGGCCATCGGGTTAAAGGAGTTAATACAGGATCAACTGGATACCAATATGTCGTTTAGCCTGCAGCAGGCATCTGATGAACTGGAGATAAACCCATCGTACCTCTCGCGCGAGTTCTCCAAGTACTTCGAGAATTTGTCCTTTGGCGATTATGTGCGCAAGCTGCGTGTAGAAAAAGCCATGCAACTGATGCAAACGACCACCTATCCGCTTACCGAAATTGCTTACCTCACCGGCTTTTCGGACCAGAGCCATTTTAACCGCATCTTTAAAAAACAAACCGGCGAAACCCCATCTGCCTACAAAAAAAGCCTCCGGAAAAGTAAAAAGGATACAAATAGTTAGATACGTCCAATTTTGCGGCATCCTATGTGGCTAATATTGCCTTTGGATGTTGCAAAAAACAGATGGATCAACCGCATAAAACAAAGCCCGTTTATTCGCTGGCGGATATCACTAAATACTTTTTAAAGCTGGGTACCTGGGGCTTTGGCGGCCCTGTGGCCCTGGTGGGCTATATGCAGCGCGACCTGGTGGAAACCAAAGGCTGGCTTAGCGAAGAAGAGTACAAAGAGGGGCTGGCCCTTGCACAACTGGCACCCGGCCCGCTGGCCGCACAGCTGGGTATATATATTGGTTTTGTACATTACGGATTAATCGGCGCAACGCTTACCGGGCTGGCATTTGTAATCCCCTCATTTATTATGGTGGTACTATTGGGCATGGCCTACCAGCTTTACGGCGGGCTAAACTTGATGCAGGCGGTTTTTTATGGGGTTGGTGCAGCTTTAATAGGTATTATAGCCATGAGCGCCTATAAGCTCACCATAAAATCCATCAGCAAGTTTGAGCCTGCGGCAATGAAAAGTAAATGGCTGCTTTGGCTATTTTACCTCGCCGGAATTGTAGTTACGGGAATTACCCAACGCGAAGAGATTGCCCTTTTTGTGGCCTGCGGTTTATTATATATGCTGATAAAAGCACCGCCCAAATGGGTAAAAAAGCCTTCTGTATTACCTGCCGGGATATTAATAAGCACCGGTTTTTGGAAGTACGATGGCAACACCCTGCAGCAAATTGCCTGGTTTTTTGCCAAGGCGGGCGCGTTTGTATTCGGCAGCGGCCTGGCCATTGTGCCTTTTTTGCATGGCGGCGTAGTAACCGAATTTGGCTGGTTAAACGAACACCAGTTTGTTGATGCTGTTGCCGTGGCCATGATAACCCCCGGCCCGGTTGTTATAACCGTTGGTTTTATAGGTTACTTGGTGGGTGGTTTCCGGGGTGCATGCGTTGCTGCTTTGGCCACTTTTTTGCCCTGTTATTTATTTACCGTGGCTTTGGCGCCCTCCTTTAAAAAAATAGCCAAAAACGCCAGTATCAAAGCCTTTGTAGATGGTATTACCGCAGCGGTGATAGGTGCATTGGTTGGCTCTGTTATTATCATCGGGCTGCGGTCGGTTATTGATATACCAACGGCATTGATAGCTGCTGCGGCGGTGCTTGCACTTATCTACATCAAAAAAATACAGGAACCTTACCTCATAGCCGCAGCCGCAGTTGCCGGCATCCTTATTAAATTAGTATAAATTATAGCATGTATAAAATTTTTACACGAACCGGATTTGCCCTTTTCTTTACCATGCTTGCTTTGTGCGCCTTAAAAAGTACGGCACAGCAAGCACCCGCCTACCCGCGCGTTGCCGGGTACTTTAGCGTATTAAATCCCATTGGCAGCTGGAACAAGGATGGCTTTACCAGCAATTTCTCAGGAGCCTATACCATCGCTTTCCCGTTTGGGGTTAATATTTTAAAAAGCGATCAGTTCGGCATCAGCTTCGAGATAGCGCCTGCCATACGTACCGAGAAGAATGTATCAAAAGTAAACAGCGTGCTGTTCCATCCGGGCGCCATGTTCCGCTTTCAGCATGGCTTTACCTTCATCGGCCGTGTAGCATTTGAAACCAGCGGACGCTTTGGCTTTACTCCCGTTTTTAACCAGCGTATTATCAAAGGCAAAGATGCCAGTATGTTTTTGTCGTTACCTATCCCGGTGAGGTTTGGCAATGGCGTGCCCGCATCTATAAGTATAGGGCTGCAGGTGGGGGTGTCGTTTTAGGGGTAGGTAGAGTCAAGAATCAAGAGATAAGAACCAAGAAAGAAACTCATGCGATTAGCATAAAAAACCAGGAGCGCTCCAACGTCCTAATTTTTTCTTATCTTGATTCTTGACTCTTGATTCTTAACCCTTATCTCTTGCCTTTCAACAACTATTCATTATTAAACTTCACCCCATTCAACCTCGCCGGGTTGCCGGTAAATATGATGTATAGGTCCTGTTTGCCATCGGCACCCGCTACGGGTACTTGTACAGTGTTTTGGCCAACCAAACTGCCTGTAAACGTTCCTACTGACTTACCGTCCACGCTGCCCTGGCGTAATTCAATCGTCGACGGTGGATCGGTACCGCGGCCGCGCGGCAATAATTTCAGTTCGATGTTTTTGATATCGGTAAGGTCTACCTTATTGAATTTTAAATATGCGCCCGGCGTTTTTACCACTACAATGGTACTGTCGCGGTTGTAGGCCATTTCTTTAGATTCGTTTGCCTGAGACGGGGCTAACAACGAACCACGCAACACCAGCAAATTCTCGGTGGTTAATGCTGCTGCCGAAGCGGTACCCTTATCGGTATAGGCCGCGCGGAAAATATAGCTGCCGTTATCATTCTCGCCTTTTGGTACCGATGTAGTATAAGTACCCGTTACCGGCATCGATTTTTGGTTTTTTTGTGGCGTACCGAGGCTCATGATATAACGCACAATGCTGCCCAACTCATTGTTCGACAAGGCAGGGTGCGCCGGCATCTCCGCATGGCCCCATGTGCCCGAACCGCCATTTTTTATTTTACTGCTCAGCGTGGTAACAGCCGATGGGTTGTTTTTGTATTTTTTTGCTACCGCGATGAAGGATGGCCCAAGCACCTTATCCTTTACCGAGTGGCAGGCCCTGCAATCGCTTTTGGCTATCAATGCCATACCCGCCGCAAAACGCGCGGTAGCATCCACGCCTTGCTGCTTTTGGGCAATGGCTGTCATATTATAACCTTCCGACAGGTAATTGGCGCTTACCGAAACCTGCGAAGCGGCAATGCGCTTATTGGCCAGGCTGCCATCTTCTTTATCGTTCACGTTTATTTTGTAGGCAATGGTTTGGTTAGGGAAAAAGAAACTGCTGTTGCCTTTTGTAACCGTTACAGCAACTACAGGCGGCTCGTTACCTGCCTTTATGGTAACCGATTTGCTATTTTTTGACCCTTTAAAATCCGCAACAGTAAGCGTTGCTTTGTAAACACCGGGCGTGGTAAATGCTACCGTTGGGTTCTCTTCCTTTATGATTTTAAATGGTTTGCCGCCTTTGGTTACTTTCCATTCGTAACTAAGCACATCGTCATCGTCGAAATCTTTGGTGCCGGCGGATGACAGGGCCACTTTTAAGGGCAATGCGCCCGCTGTTTTGTTTGCCGCGGCTTGTACCTGCGGTTTGCGGTTGCCACCATTATATTCTATGCGGATAAGCTCCGCTTCGGGGTTGTTTTTAAAGTAGCCGTTGCCGTACTCCAGCACGTACAGGTCGCCATCGGGGCCAAATTTCATATCAATTGGCCCGTATAAATGCAAAGACGGAAGAAAGCGCTCCATGGATTTGTAGTTGCCATTTTCATCAATATCAACCACATTTATCCAGCCTCGCACCCAATCGGTTATCAGCCATTTGCCCTCGTAATAATCGGGGAAGGGGCGTTTCGCATTTTTAAAATCGGCCTTGCGGAAAACAGGGCCGCCAACTGCACTGTTGCCACCCGTTTCCATCAGTGGGAACTGGGTGCTTACCCCCTTTGCATACCAGATAAAGGCAGGGGTGGTAGGTGGCAGCTCGGTAAGGCCGGTATTGTTTGGCGAGTGGTTCTCCGGGTGTTCTGCATTAAAAAAGTCGCCTGATTGTTTGGTGGCGAAATCGTACTTTCGGTAGGCTTTATTGTCGCCTACAAAATAAGGCCAGCCGTAGTTACCCGGTTTTTTGGCCTGGTTAAACTCATCATATGATTGCGGGCCGCGTTTCTCAAAATCGTCCTTAGAGCCATCGGGGCCTACTTCGCCCCAATACAGCCAGCCGGTTTTGCTATCAATAGTTAACCTCCAGGGGTTACGGTTACCCATAGTATAAATTTCGGGTTTGGTTTTTGGTGTGCCTGGGGCAAACAAGTTGCCTTTTGGTATGGTGTAAGTACCATCTGTTTCCGGATGTATGCGCAGGATCTTGCCCCGCAAATCGTTTGTATTGCCAGATGATTTCTGTGAATCCTCCGGCGACATGCCCGGCCGCTCGTCAAGCGGAGTAAAGCCATCGCTGGCGCGCGAGAAGGTGTTATCGCCGGTGCTCAGGTACAGGTTCTTGCCTTTATCAAACAGCATGCCGCCGCCTACGTGGCAGCATTCCTCGCGCTGGGTGGGTACATCCAATACGGTTTTTTTTGTGTCGCGCAGTATCTCTTTACCCAGCCAGGTGTAACGCTCCAGTGTATTTTTGGCCACATCGCCTGCTGGGGCGTAGTATACGTAGATCCAGTGGTTGGTATCGTAATCCGGGTCGAGGATGATGCCCTGCATACCGTCTTCCCCCTCGCTTACCTCACCTTTTTTGTTTACGTACTTTGTACTAACGGCAAAGTTGGCTATTACGGTAATTTTGTTGATGGCCGGGTCGAACACTTTTATTTTGCCCTTGCGTTCGGCGTATATCACGCGCCCGTCTTTCATTATCTGGAATTGCATGGGTTCTTCTACCCCCTGCGCCAGTATCACTTTAGTGAAGCGGTTGTCCTCGGGTTTTTTAGCGGTTTGTGCCCCGGCGGATATGGCGCACGCCGATAATATTAAAAACGCAGGCAGCGCTTTTAAAAGTTTTTTTGGGTTAAACATGTACGGTAATGTGAGATGATTAGCTGAGATAAATTGATTTAGCCAAAGTAGGTAATTTTAGCATAAATACCTGTAAATTTTTTATTTAGTTGTTTTCACTAAATGAGTATAGGGCGGTTTGGGTGCTAAAGGGCTGAACATATTTCAACCTTAATTTACTTTGATGACAAACGTGTAGCCCGCTCCTTTAAACAACTTAGCTCAGCAGGAGTAATGTTGTTCGAAAAAACGGTGAGGTTTGCCGGTGGCGGCACGACCCCAAAAATTGAAAACAACAATGTTCTCTGTGTAACAGTGGTTAAAACCCGTCACTCCACCCCATCGGTCTTCAATTTGTTCAGCAGTTCATCCAGGTCAACTTCTGCAAAGGCGGTTGATGAATCGGATACGCCGTATGGCACAATGAGTTTATTGTTGTGGATAAGTGCCCCGCACGAGTACAATACGTTTGGCACGTATCCTTCGCGCTCGTCGCTGTTGGGTATCAATAATGGCTCTTTTAATCGGCCTATTTCAACGGCAGGGTCATCCAGTTTCAGCAGGCTTGCGCCCAGCACATAACGGCGCATAGGGCCAACGCCATGGGTTATTACTATCCAGCCATCCTTAGTTTCAATAGGCGAGCCGCAATTGCCTATCTGCACAAATTCCCAGCTAAACTTTGGTTGTTGCAGCAATACAGGTTTCTCCCAAATATTTATCTTATCCGAGTACATAATGTAGTTATTGCAGCCATCAATGCGGCTTATCATCATGTACTTGCCGTTTACTTTACGCGGGAACAGCGCAAGGTTTTTATTTTGCGCACCTGCACCGTAAAGCGGCATTATCTTAAAATTATAAAAATCGGTGGTTTGCAATAGCTTAGGCATTATCAGCGCGCCATCGTAAGCCGTATACGTAGCATAATATACCGAACTACCATCCTCGTTATGGAACTGCACGAAACGGGCGTCCTCAATCCCTTTGCGTTCGTATTCGGAAATTGGGAAGATCACCCTGTCGGAGATATCGGTATCCAGCGAGAATACAATCTCGTAGTACGAATCTGCCAGCCAAAGCACCTTATCGTACTCCAGGCGCTTCATGTCGCTTTCCTGCAATTTTTGCGAATCGAGGATGATGCGGCGCAGGTTGGAGTATTCGAAATGGTGGTCGAGCTTGCTCTCCAGCTCGTGCAGCACGTCGATGTTTATCTGCGTAATAGCAGCTTTATCAAAAAATAGTTTTTTATTGTAAACCGCGTTCCGTACAATTTCCGCCTCATCTATATAGCTACCCGCAGGCAATACGGTAATATTATTTGCCTTATCAATTAAAGCCCTGCGGAAGGTAATGGAAGATATATGCCCCTCGCCAACCGCCCTAAAGCTGATAATAACGCGGCGCTGCCCGTCTTCCAGTTCGGTTTGATCGGGGTCTTCCACAATAGATGGGTTGAAGAAGGCGGCAGATTCTATCGAGTATTCGTGTGTAAAGTAAGAGCCTATAAGTAGCTTGCGGTAAACCGTAAGGGTATCAAAATCAATGCCCAGTTCCTCAAAAAGCGGCTTTAGCTTACTGCAATGGCGGTTTAAAACCCGGGTGATATTACGGTGGCGTTTAGAGTACTCCTGCAAAAGCGGCGATACAATGCCAAATGCAACCTCCTCGCTGATGCCCATTACTCTTTGCAAAACTTCTTTTGCACGCTCGTTCCCGTTAAAAAAGAATCTTGCTATAACACGCTTAGGATCTGGATTTACTCTTACCGGTTTTCTTTCTATGGAAAGTCTCATCAAAAAATATTTTTATTATTTAACACCAATGGTGTTAAATTGATTTGCCAATTATACAAAACCTTAGCCAAGGCGAAGATTTATTATCAATAATCGGGCTAAGCCCGGCTTTTACAGCACTTTTTTGAAATAAAAGTGTTTAAACATGGGAGTTTGTTTACCAAAAAAGGTTTAACCATGCCGAAAGTTTAAATCATTCGGTTGCGCTTAATAAGGTATTCGTTCAGGATACTGTTGTAACCCTGTTCAATGTCGGCATCTATAATATCAATGTGGTACTGGGCGCATTTCAGTTCCAGTTGATGGCGGTATTCTTTTAAGGATGATATATAGCTATCGCGGATTTTATTTGGGTGTACGCGTACCTCTTCGCCGGTTTCTATATCCACAAAGTGATGCGGACGGTTATCAAAGTTAAAATCCAGCTCCTTTTGTTTGCTGGTTACATTGAAGATAACCACCTCGTGCTTTTTGTATTTAAGGTGCTGTATTGCGGCAAAAAGCTCCTGCGTTTTTTGCGGGTTGAGGCTATTCTCCAGCATATCGCTAAAGATGATCACCATGGAGCGCTGGTGTATCTCGCCCGCAAGGTGGTGCAGTACGGTGGAAATATTGGTGGCTGTATTTGCCTTGGGGTTATTATAAGCTTTCTCCAACTGGGCATACAGGTAAAACAAGTGTGCCGAGGTTGAGCGCGCCGGGCTCATCCAGTCCATTTTATCCGAGAACAGGCATAACCCGAAAGCATCGCGCTGTTTTTTAAACAGGTACATCAGCGAGGCGATGGCGTAGACCGAGAATTGCAGCTTGTTGGCACCCTCGGCCGGGAAATTCATAGACGATGAGGTATCCAGCAGCAAATAACAACGCAGGTTAGTTTCCTCTTCAAATTGTTTTACAAACAACTTATCGGTACGGGCGAGCAACTTCCAATCGATATTTTTTACCGATTCGCCGTTGTTGTAGAGCCTATGCTCGGCAAACTCTACCGAAAAGCCATGAAAGGGGCTTTGGTGCAAGCCCGTTATAAAACCCTCAACAACCTGCCTGGCAAGTAATTCCAGGTTGGCCAGCTGGCGTACATGTTGATTGTTGTTTAACTGGGGCATAAGCCAAGGTAGTAATTTCGGTGCAGAAACGTAACGGTAAATTATATCCAAACGTATAGCCGCTTTAAATCCTGACAACCGGCAGGCAGGCTCCGCCGGTGGGGGAGATTTAACTTCTCCTTTTTTTAAAAGCCCTGCCTACTGGAGAGGATTATTTCATGGGGCTTCGCCGTTTAGGAAGGGCTGCTCTTAAAACCTCGTATAAAAAGCCGTTTGTATAACATGGTTAATCGTATACGCGGTTGCCTGTTTGGTATATTGGTTAAGGTAGCCAACCTCCGCATCAAACTTTTTGCTGAAGCGAAAGCCAAATGCAACGTAAGCCCGGTTTTGATCGAAGAAGTGTTTGTTTACTTTATCCTTGTTTTGCACATTCACAAATATTTCATCCTGTAAAGCAAAAAAAGGCCCTTTGGTAAACACCGAATCATTTTTAAATGGAATGACCGAACGGGCAAAATACCGGAAGCGCTGTGAAAAGTAGCTATCGTTTGCTGTAGCGGATGTATTGCCCAAAAAGCGCTGCTCTAATCTAAAACGGTGTTGCAAGGTAGCGTTGCGGCTAATTTTATGGTTATAAATAAACTGCTGCCATATCCTGCTTTCGGGGCGAAAGGTAGAAGCACCACTTGTCGTACGGCCATTGGTTGCCACGTAGGCATAACCCACCGCCCCTATTTTATTATTAGCGAAGTAATAATTTATGGATGGGCGCAACAGCACGTTCCTTAAATAATCAAATTGGTCTGCCAACCGGAACTGCGCGTCGAAAGACGCTCCCCAATGTTTAGAAAACTTTTGGGTATGGAATAGGGCCGCCCAGCCGGAGAATTGATTGTCCTGCGCGAGTAGTTTGCAGGGCACCAAAAAAGCAAAAAGCAGCAAAAGCTGAAACAGTTTATTTTTCATAAATAAAGGATAGATACAATAAATGTACTTGGTAAAACAACAGTCGCCTGGGCGTGGGGGGCACAGCCGTGCAGCAACTAACGGAGCAAAAATACTAATTTTAGCGAAAAACGCTACTCTTTAAACTTAACCACACGCTTCCGGCCCAAATCGTACGACAGCCGGAATGCTTCCTGGTTACTACCACCGCTTAATGGTGTTTGATGGAAACTTAGCACAAACTGGCCGGTTATTCCTTTGTATAAAAACGGAGTGTAAATGATATCCAGCCGGTTATAGGTTTTGTATTGGTAATAAGCATCCCCAAAAGATATATTATGCCCATCGCCCTTGTAAAATTCATCGTACAGGGCAAAGCGTTTGTAGCTTAAAAAAGCATTGGCAACTAAACCCGTTGGTTTTTTAAAGCCCGAAACATTGCGCTCCCGCTCAAACGACATCATACCTCCTGCTTCAATACTTAGTGAATCGAGGAAAGTTTTATGGCTAAGGTTAGCGCCCAGCTTTATTTGGATGGCACCGTTATCGCGGATATGGTCGTCGGGTATGGCAATGGCAGGGCCGGCATCGTGCAACAAAAAGAAATAATGAGATAAATAAAAAGGCCCTTTTGTAAACGGTTGATATTTTCCCGAAAATCCAAATAAAAATTGCTCCCGCTCGGTATCGGTTTGCCGGCTCACCCAATCTATCCACACCGTTTCGCTAAAGTTATTGTTGTAGTATTTCGCCAGCAAACCTTCTACGTTGGGCCTAAAGTAGCGCAAAGTATCGTTCAGCATAGCGCGGGGGTAATCGGTTAGCAATCCTTCGCGCGGAAATTCACCGGCGTTAAACAACCAGCGTTTGCCGGTATGGTTAAAGTAGGCAACAGGGGCTACTTTTAAAAAATATGGCTTCGCGCCAAATTCGTGCAGCCCGTTGGCACCAAAAACAAACCGGTTGGTGCTATCCAGGTTCAAACCAAAATCCAGTGCCAGGCGCGTGCCCGAGTAGGTGCGCGAGCGTATCAACGATTCTTTATACTCGCGGTTATCAAAAAACACCGAGCCGTTAAAATGCACATCCACCGTTTGGGCGGCAGCCGCACGGGCAATAAAAATAGCAACTATAAACAGGTATATTTTTTTGTGCATTGTATCAAATTGTTATTCTACTATAAACTTTATAAGCCGGCTGTTCTTGCTCCCGCGGAAGGGCTCGGTACGGATGGAGAACATCAGGTAATAAGTTCCTCTGTCCTTAGGTGCTGTAACGGTTGTTTTATAACGCGTACTTTGCCCCGATTCCAGCCTGATTTTATTAAAATCCGCAGCGGACTGCTGTACTTCGGCAATATCTGTTGGTCCGGTAAAAAAGCAGCTTTCTAAAACCACCGGGTGCTTATACCCAACGTTGGTAAAGTTAACATCGTACGTGTAAGGGTTGGTTATGCTAAGGTCAAATTGTATTTTTTGTCCAGCTTTTGTAGTAACCGATTTGGTTTTGGTATCAATAGCAATTTTTTGGTAAGTACGTGTATCCTCAACCCACGCGCCGTACCAAGTGCCCACTTCGCCGGTAATCGTATCGGTTTTGTAACCCTCCAGCGGCGTACTCAACACCAGGTAAACCTTTTTATGTTGCAGGCTATCCTCCACCGGCCAAATATCAAACATGGTGCGCCCGTAATACCGCGAATCGTAAGCAAAGCCTTTTTGCGTACGGTTATAAAAATCATACTTAGAGGGGTTTTGGAAGCCATCGTCCATCACCATCCAGGCATCGCCTGCCTTTTCCTGCACTTTTGCAGCCCATTCTCGGAAACCAAAATAGGTTTGCAATGCCTGTATCTTTTTTATGAATGGCAACCCCAATACCAACGACACCCGCAGTACTAAAATTAAAATAATGTTGCCAATTGCAATATTGAAAAGCCATTTAGGGTGATTATTATTCCGTTGCAGGTTGATTAGCACCAGCGATACCAAAGGGATAAAAGCGATGAGCGTATAGTGGGGCTGTACGTTAGCGAAATAGGTGTTCACAAAAAAGAAGCTGAAAGTACCTATGGCATTAAACGAAAGTGCACGGGTAAATGTATCGGTGATTCTTGTACTGAATCCTTTGTACAACAGAAACCAGCTGATTAGCACGCCGCCCAGCAACAACTGGCCACCGAGGTATTCTATAGTTAAAGAGATATTGTAGATCTTATCCGAGGAGCGCTCGAACAACTGGTAATTCACTGCCGGGAAACCGTATTGCGACTGCCATAAAATATGCGGCACATAGCAAATAAAGCCTACAATAATTGCGACATAGAAGGACGAACGTTTAAACAGTTTTAAATTGGATAATACGGTAAAACCAACCAACAACACGCCATGGTATTTGCTATATAACAGGCAGGCAACAACCAGCCCTATGATAAAAGCGGTTCGCCAGCTATCTTTTTCGGCATACTTCTGATAGAAATAATAAAACACCACCGCGAAAAAGAACAGCGGCGCATCGGGCGTAGTGGTAAAAGCATAAACATGAAATACCAGTACCCCGGAAACCAGCAAGATGAACCATTTAGCGGTAACCGAATATTTTTTTACGATAAGCCATAACAGGTAGATAGCCAGGCTATTGGAGAGTACCGCCATCAGTCTTGCGCCAAACTCGTTATGAAAGAGCGTATAGCCAATTTTGATGAACACCGCCATCATAGGCGGATGGTAAAAATAGCCCCAATCAGGCTTTTGGGCGTAAAGCCAGTAGTAAGCCTCATCGCCGTGCAGTTCTAATACAAAAGCTTGTAACAGGTTCAAAACCGTCCAGCAGGCGATGAAATACCAAATGGGTTTATTGCTTTGAACAGGATTGCTTTCGATGCCGGCCATTTAACAAATTAAGCTGCAAAGGTAAAATAAATGCGCTAAGGCGGATGCTGCAGTTTGTTAGGATTATTTTAACAAATAGCTTGTCAATCCAGCTAAAAATCGAATATTTGAAGCATGATAGACAAACAGATAGAGTTTATTAAACAGCCACGTTTAATGATCCTGAGCATATTGGATAAGTTTACACTGGAACAATTAAATACCATACCGGCGGGCTTTAACAATAATATTGCCTGGAACCTTGGGCATATGCTGGCCGCCCAGTACGGCATTTTGTATAAACGCGCCGGGCTGCAGGTTGATGAGGCCTTTTACCAATTATATAAACCCGACAGTAAACCTGAAGGCCCTATAACGCAACAGCAACTGGACGAAATAAAAGCGATGCTGATAAACAGCCTTGACCAGTTAGAAAAAGATTATGCCGCCGGAATTTTCGGCAACTACCCTACCTGGACAACCCGCTACGGCGCATCCGTTGAAAACATCGATCAGGCTATCGCATTTTTACCATTTCATGAAGGGCTGCATATTGGGTATATTATGGGGATGAGGAAGCTGGTGTAGGGGCGAAATTAGCTTAAGCTTCGCTATATACAACTGACCCATATATAATTGCCTGCAGCAGAGGACTTACAACAGGATTGAGGCTTCCAACATTGCACCATATTAGCTTCTACCAAGTATAAATCTTGCTACCTTGTGGTACAGTATGCATCTGCTATTCCAATGAAAGTAAACCACTTTATCTGTTTTATATTAACCTGCTGTTTATGCTATGCCGCGCATGCCCAAAACCGCATTGAACTTACCAAAGCAAATACAGCAAGTTTTGGCTCTTTTTATTTGATCGATGTTCCCTTAACTATGAAATCTGACCGCAAGGGAAACCTTGATTATAACTACAATAAGAAATTAGTAATTACCGACCCGAATCGCATCATACCTGTTGCAGCCTACCTGCGCCGACCTAACGAAAATTTTGCAACGCTAATCGATAGCACTATTATTTTTTTTGGCAAAAAGGGCAGGTCAGTTCATAACTCGATACCGGGACGTATGCGTGCCGAATACATTGTTAAAGGAAACAAAACCTATTATAATCACCCAGCAAATATCGACAGCGTAAACTTCAGCGTATGGAACATTGCCTATTACAAACTACTAAAGCAGGTAAAAAAAAATCATAAGGGGAAATTTGTTTTGTCTTATTACAAGGAAGAGAGCGGCTCTTCCTGTTGCCCCAATGACTCTCGTTACAACATTCCTGATGATTTGCAAGGTTTCATTAACAAATTTGAAAAAGCGAATGCCGTTAAAATTGGCGAAATTATAGTGAATACTTTTGGCGATGAAGGAGAATACGACAAATATTTTACACTTTCGGGTTTAACGCTACAGCAAAAAATTCGATTTATTGCCGAGAGGCTGTCATACTTGTCGAAGATATTCAAGGATTCTACATTGACCCAACAAGCTGTTTTTCGCCCGGATTGGATACCGCGTAAATTCTCAAATAATATGGCGCCGGTAAAAATAAACAAGAACGAGAT
>NZ_CAMLOV010000039.1 GCF_946481715.1 uncultured Mucilaginibacter sp.
TACTACTAAAATATATTCGATGGCAGGCGCCGAAGAACAGCACCCGGCCATGAGCACTAAACAACTGGTAGATTTGATCAAGATTGCCGGCCGCTATCCGATAGAGCGCGACACCCTTTATAATGTGGTGACGGATTATAACGATTACCAATTTGAAGAAACCGAGAAACCGAAATATTATAAACTGCCGGTAATAAATTAAATCATTGAGTCATTGAGTCATTGAATCATTATTTCGATTGGCTTTTAACCCACTGACAAATGACTCAATGACCCGATGACTCAATGATAAAAAAGACATTATACATCGTCCGTCACGGACAAACTGACCTTAACAAACAGGGCATTATACAAGGCCGCGGCAAAGATACCGACCTTAACGACGAGGGCCGGCTACAAGCCAAACAATTTTTCGCAGCGTACAGCGATGTAGGTTTTGATAAAATATACATATCTGCGTTAAAACGCACTCAGCAAAGTGTACAGCCATTTATTGATGCCGGCATCCCTTACCAAAAACTATCGGGGTTAGATGAGTTGGCCTGGGGTATCCACGAGGGGCAACCCGCATCACCAGAATTGCGTGCCGAATTCCTTGACGTGATGCGCCACTGGGTAGCCGGCGATCTCGACGTTAAATTCGAAGGCGGCGAGAGCCCTAATGAAGTTAAAGTGCGCCAGTTAGAAGCCCTTGATGTGATCATGAGCCACCCTGAAGAACAAAAGGTGTTAATATGCATGCATGGCCGTGCAATGCGCTTGTTTTTATGTATCCTTACCGGCAGGCCCCTTACAGAAATGGACACCTTCCCACACCAAAACTTGGTGCTTTATAAATTGACTTATGATGGCAACCGTTTTGAAATAGTAGATTTCAATAACGCAATACACCTAAAAACTCCGGAACAGCTTAGTGAAAAAGATCAGAATATCCGCGGTTAGCTATACTAACACCAAGCCTTTTTTATACGGTTTACAACATTCGGCCATTATCAACGATATTGATCTAAGCCTTGATATACCATCCGATTGTGCTCAAAAACTCATTGATGACAAGGCTGATATTGGGCTAATACCTGTAGCTGCCACCTTGAGCTTGCCGCGATGGCAGATCGTTTCGGCGTACTGCATTGGGGCGGTTGGCGCGGTAAACTCTGTGTTCATTTTTAGTAATTGCGATATAAAAGATGTAAAAAGGGTGCAACTCGATTCGCAATCCCGAACCTCTAATAATCTGGCGAGCGTATTGCTGAAAAACTACTGGCAGGTACGGCCGGAATTGATAAATAATGCCGCTGATTATTCAGCCTCTACCGATGGAAACACTGCATTTGTTCAAATAGGAGATAGAACCTTTGGCAAAATCGATAAATACCCATTTGTATATGATCTATCCGCCGAGTGGCAAAAATTCACTGGCTTGCCATTCGTGTTCGCGGCCTGGATAGCCAATAAGCCCATTTCTTCAGAATTTATGAAGGAATTTGATAACGCACTCCGGCTTGGCCTGGCACATCGCCAGGAACTCCTAAAAGAACTTCCGCAACGTGCTGATTTTGATTTAGAAGATTACCTGATGCACCGGCTTGATTTTAATTTGACCGAGGATAAGAGGAAGGCGTTATATTTATTTTTAGACTATATAAAGCAGTTGTAAACACTACTGCAACTTATCGAGGTTACAATCTTTTTTACGGTAACTCCAATTAATATTATCCAACACCGCATTGGCCAGTTACGAAGAGGGAGGGAAACTTG
The DNA here is from genome assembly GCF_946481715.1 of uncultured Mucilaginibacter sp. The sequence goes on from NZ_CAMLOV010000039.1 coordinate 1,759, forward strand.
CCGCCTGGCTTATGTCTGACAGTGTGAACTGTGCTATCGACCCACGATTTCTCCAGATAACGCTTGCCCCTGTATCGCCGGCTTTACTATAACAGGTTAGTTTAGCTATAAAGAGCAAGTTTTTGTCAAATAAATGTCACAACAACATGTATTTTCAGGTCACGAAATCACTTAGTGTACTTTTAACAATAAGTATCCGTCATTGTCATTGAGATAATGTCAATTATACACTAAGTATTGGCTTATATTTTGAAATTTTCATATTTATGATTTATATTTTATCGAATTTTCATAAAAATTGACAATTATTTGGAATATGTTTAATACAACTGTACTTTTGTTGTGTAAATAAAAAAGATAAATAATTTAAAATATAAAATTTAAAAGCCATGAAAAAGATATTTTTAACCCTTGCCATCGCTGCCAGCTTGTTCACTACCAACATATATGCTGCAACCAGCGCACTAAAAAATGATGACGGAACTGAAAATGTTTCTTACGCTGCCATCAGCAAATTCAACAGCGACTACGCCCGTGCTGAGAATGTAACCTGGAAAGTTAGCTCAACCTTCCAAAAAGCTACCTTCACTTTAGACGACGTAAAAATGTCTGCTTTCTACAACCTTAGTGGCGAACTGATCGGCGTAACACAGAATGTACAATTTAAAGCTTTGCCGGAAAAAGCAAAAAAAGAAATAGCTGTTAAATACGAAGGCTATTTCGCCAAAGAAGTTATCAAATTAGAAACCGGTGATGACAACAGCTTTGATAACACCGTTTACTTTGTTGACCTTGCAAAAGATGGCAAAGAACTGCTTGTAAGGGTAACCCCATCTGCAGGTGTTTACTTCTTTCAAGATGTTAAATAATTTTTAAAGCAACCCTACAATTGCCTTACAATAAAAGCTACCCAACTGGGTGGCTTTTATTGTTTTAACTACTTTTTTACATTTTTTTAACTTGCATAAATAATTTTATTTGATTATTAATAATTTTATATATTTGAAAAGATAGTTGTACAATCTATAATTGATTATTAAACCATTTTTATAACCAGTTGAATTGCCTGCTGATCTTAATAACAAAATTTTAATACGATTATACTAACATTATGAAAACTGGAAAAGTAAAATGGTTTAACACGCAAAAAGGGTATGGCTTTATTGTTACCGAGGATGGAAAAGACCTGTTTGTGCATTTTAAAGATGTACAAGGTGGTGTTAATGCCATTAAGGATAATGACAATGTAGAATACGATGTTGAAGAAGGCAGAAAAGGCCTACAGGCGGTAAACGTAAAAAAAGTATAAGATAACTTCAAAAATATAGTAACCTCTGTGTAAGCAGGGGTTTTTTTATGTAAAAAAAATCAGGCAACATTGCTTGCTTTAATCTACATTAGCCTAACCAATAACAAACCCTATAACTAATCATGACCGCCACCGCCCCAGAAAAACTCACAAAAAACGCTATTATATTGGTACTTGTAGCCTCACTTGGTTATTTTGTAGATATATATGATCTGTTAATATTTTCTATCGTACGTATCGAAAGCTTGAAGAGTATCGGAATAACTGATATGGATATGGTGACGAAGGAAGGGCAATTCATTATCAATATCCAAATGTTCGGATTGCTTCTCGGAGGCCTTCTGTGGGGGGTAATAGGTGATAAGCTTGGCCGCATAAAAGTCCTATTTGGGTCCATTCTATTATATTCCCTTGCCAATTTTGCCAACGGCCTGGTACATGATGTAACCACATATGCTATAGTGCGTTTTATTGCCGGTCTGGGGCTTGCAGGTGAGCTGGGGGCAGGTATAACCCTGGTTAGCGAAACATTAAGTAAAGAAAAAAGAGGTTATGGCACAATGGTAGTAGCGGTAATAGGTTTATTTGGCGCTACTGCCGCATTTATGGTAGCCAAGTTTGGCTGGCGAAATGCCTATTTTGTAGGCGGAGGTTTGGGCATACTGTTGTTATTGCTGCGGATTGGCACCTTCGAATCGGGTATGTTTAAAACTATGGAACAAAGCAAGGTCTCTAAAGGGAACTTTTTTATGCTGTTCACCAACTTTTCACGATTTAAGAAATATCTATTTTGTATTTTGATAGGTGCACCGCTTTGGTATGTGGTTGGGGTGCTGGTGAGCTTTGCCGACCAATTTGGTATTGCATTAGGCGCTCCGTCGCCGTTAAAACCCGGAGAGGGGATATTTTATACTTACATAGGTATAGCTATCGGGGATATATTTGCCAGTTTGTTGGCACAGGTGACAAGGTCACGCAAATTAACCATGGCAGTATTTTTATTGCTTTCGGTAGTTGCTGTCATATTTTATCTAAATGAAAAAGGGATTACAGGACAACAATTTGCCTGGATATGCTTTTTTATGGGCTGTTCTGTTGGTTACTGGGCCACCTTTGTTACCATTGCTTCAGAGCAATTTGGCACCAACATACGCTCAACGGTAACAACAACGGTCCCAAACTTTGTAAGAGGCGCATTAATACCCATTATTGCTGCGTTTAATGCTTTTAAAGCAAGCTACGGAGTGATTACCAGTGGGTATATTATGATGGGGATACTGACGCTGATATCGCTTTTAGCATTAAGTCAACTAAAAGAAACTTTTGGTAAAGACCTCGATTACGTAGAGGAAGAGGCCGGAATTAGTTGAAACAATTAACCGGCCGCCGACGTAATGAGTGTTGTGAATAACTGCATTTATCCAAATCAATACTTTGTTTAATTTTGCCGGGAGTGATTCACAAAATCACCAATTGACTAAATAGCTAATTAATGATTAGTAAAGAACAAATAGCTGCCGGTTACCGGGAAATACAGGACGAGATATGTGCTGCCCTTGAAGCAACGGATGGGCTGGCGAAATTTGAAGAAGAGCTTTGGGAGCGCGATGGTGGGGGCGGTGGGCGTACCCGTATTATCCAAAACGGCAATATATTCGAAAAAGGTGGCGTTAATTTTTCGGCCGTATACGGCAAATTGCCACACACCATGAAAAAGGCGCTGAATGTAGAGCAAGAGGATTTCTTTGCAACCGGCGTATCCATCGTGATACACCCCAACCATCCGTTGGTGCCCATCATCCACATGAACATCCGGTATTTTGAAATGCCGACAGATACCGGCGAAACACCTGTGCATTGGTTTGGCGGAGGTATTGACCTAACGCCACATTACGTAGTTGACGAGGATGCCCGTTTTTTTCATCAACAGATCAAGAACGTGTGCGACCATTTTAACGATGAATTTTACCATCGCTTTAAAGTATGGGCCGATGATTATTTCTTTATCAAACACCGCGACGAAACACGCGGCGTTGGTGGCATTTTTTACGACAGGCTCACCGCAAACGAAGAAATGAACTGGGAAATGATATTTGAGTTCTCTAAGGTATTAGGGCGCTCGTTTATCCCAACTTATACCGAGCTGGTTAACCGCAGCCGTTATAAGGAATTTACGCCGGAGCAACAGCAATGGCAATACCAGCGCCGCAGCCGCTACACCGAGTTTAACTTGGTGTATGATGCAGGTACCCGCTTCGGGCTGGAAACCAACGGCCGTATTGAATCGATACTGATGAGCCTGCCGCCAACTGCAAAATGGGTGTATGATTACCATGCACAACCGGGCAGCGAAGAGGAGAGGACCCTCTCGCTGCTGAAAAAAGGTATTAACTGGGTTTAAGTATGGCAAAGAAAATATGGTTTCTTTCCCTTTCTCTGCTTGTTGTATTCGTGGCTTTCCGTCCGTTTGCCACGCTGGAAGGCACCTACGAGTACGCCGGCGGAATTTATAATGGCAAAACTGAATCAGCGTCAAAAGAATATAAATTGCAGCGCAGGTATAACGACGAGGAATACGAATCAACCTTTATAGAAACCGGACAGGACACCGTAGTTTATGAACAAGGCAAGTACAAGCTTACCAATGACACTACCTGCCTGGAAACCCAAACTTACAGCAAGCAGCCCTCCAAAACTCTTAATATCACGGTGCCGTATGTGTATGTCATCAGCCACGATACACTCACTTTTACGGGCAAATTACCCAACGGCACTGCCGTGCAGGAATACTGGAAAAAAGTAAAGCCTTAACCCAAATTGTAACATACTTTTGACGCTTTTTTTGGTCCCGAAACGTGGAAAAAACGCGCGAATGTTAGTAAAAAACGATGTTTTTTGTGTTAATTTTTTTAACTTCGCAGGTCGTATAAAAAAACCAATTTTACACGTAAAAACAGATCATACTTTCCACTAAGAAAAACAAATGGCTGAAGAGACAGAAAACGATAATCCGCACAAAGAAGACAGAATAATTTCGATAAATATTGATGAGGAAATGCGATCGGCCTACATTGACTACTCAATGTCGGTGATCGTATCAAGGGCTCTTCCTGATGTTCGCGATGGTTTAAAACCGGTTCACAGGCGGGTGTTGTATGGCATGCTCGATTTGGGTTTGGCAAACAATAAGCCTTACAAAAAATCTGCACGTATAGTAGGCGAGGTGCTTGGTAAGTACCACCCGCATGGCGACACTTCGGTATATGATGCTATGGTGCGTATGGCACAGGACTGGAGCCTTAGGTACCCCTTTGTTGAGGGACAGGGCAACTACGGTTCGATAGATGGCGACCAACCAGCAGCAATGCGTTATACTGAGGCAAGGCTTGAGAAAATTGCCGAGGAAATGCTCGCCGACATCAATAAAGACACCATTGATTTCCAGCTAAACTTCGACGATTCGTTACATGAGCCAACCGTACTACCCGCAAAATTCCCTAACCTTTTGGTTAACGGTGCCAGTGGTATTGCGGTAGGTATGGCCACCAATATGGCCCCACATAATTTGTCGGAAATTGTGGATGCTACTATTGCATTGATAGATAACCGTAGCATAGAGATAGCGGAATTAATGACCTATGTAAAAGGCCCAGATTTCCCAACAGGTGGTATCATTTACGGTTTTGAAGGACCGCGCCAGGCGCTGGAAACAGGCCGTGGCCGCGTGGTGATCCGTGCACGCGCCGAAATTGAAACGTACAATGGCGAACGCGAGCGTATTATTGTTAGCGAAGTGCCGTACCAGGTAAACAAAGCCCTGATGATTGAGCGCACCGCCGAACTGGTAAACGAGAAAAAAATTGAAGGCATCACCGCCATCCGCGATGAAAGTAACCGCGAAGGTATACGCGTTGTTTACGAGATAAAACGCGATGCAAATGCGGCTATCGTGTTGAATAACCTGTACAAATATACCGCGCTGCAAACGTCATTCAGCGTAAATAACATTGCGCTGGTTCATGGCAGACCCATGCTGCTTAACCTGAAGGACCTTATCCATCATTTTGTTGAACACAGGCATGAGGTGGTTATCCGCCGTACCAAGTACGAACTGGTAGAAGCCGAAAAACGTGCGCATATTTTAGAAGGCTTACTAATTGCGCTCGACCACATAGAGGAAGTTATCCGCCTGATACGCGCTTCGTCCACACCAGACGAGGCACGCGAAGGGTTGATGGCCAACTTTGCTTTGAGCGACATACAGGCACGTGCTATTTTGGATATGACCTTAAGGCGTTTAACAGGCCTGGAGCGCGATAAGATAAAAGATGAGTACGATGCGTTGATGAAAACCATCGATTACTTAAAATCTATCCTTGCCGACGAAGGCCTGCGTATGCAGATCATCAAAGACGAGCTGTTAGATATCAAAGCTAAATACGGTGATGAGCGCAAAACCGAAATGGTACATTCATCTGCAGAAATGCAAACCGAGGACTTTATTGAGGATGAGGATGTTGTGATCACCATTTCGCGTGAAGGATATATTAAACGCACATCGCTTACCGAATACCGCAGGCAGGGCAGGGGTGGCAAAGGAAGCTTAGGGAGCAATAGCCGCGATGCTGACTTTATAGAACACTTGTTTATTGCATCCAACCACAACTACATGCTGTTCTTCACCGAGAGTGGCCAATGTTTCTGGTTAAGGGTGTTCGAAATCCCGGAGGGCACACGTACCTCTAAAGGCCGTGCTATCCAAAACATCATCAATATCCCTAAGGAAGAGAATATTAAGGCTTACATCAAGCTAAAAACGCTTAAGGATAAGGAATACCTGGAGAATAACTTCATTATCATGTGTACTAAAAAAGGTGTTATCAAAAAAACATCTTTAGAGGCATACTCACGCCCGCGCGCAAATGGTATCAACGCCATCAACATCAACGAGGGCGACTCGCTGTTAGAGGCGACTTTAACCACCGGCAGCAGTGAAATTGTTATGGCGCTGCAATCGGGCCGTGCTATCCGCTTCAACGAATCTACCGTTAGGCCGATGGGCCGTACTGCTACAGGCGTACGTGGCATCAGCTTAGATAGTGATAACGACGAAGTTGTAGGCATGATAGCCATCGATGATAAAGAGACTACGGTATTAGTAGTATCTGAAAAAGGCTATGGTAAACGTACCGACATTGACGACTACCGTGTTACCAACCGTGGCGGTAAAGGCGTAAAAACCTTAAATATTACCGAAAAAACCGGAAACCTTGTGGCTATAAAAGGTGTTACTGATAAAGAGGATTTGATGATCATCAACAAATCGGGTATCATCATTCGTATTGCCATTAGCGAACTGCGTACAATGGGCCGTGCAACGCAAGGGGTGAGGCTTATTACGTTGAAAGGTAACGATGAGATCGCTTCGGTGGCAAAAGTAGACCATGATGAGGACGAGGAACTGGATAATTCGGCAGTAGTTGTTGAAGACGGTACCGAAACCGCAGCATTAACTGATGCAGCACCGGCAGCCGCAACAGAAAGTACAGAACCAACTGATAATACTGATGCAGCAGGAGAGGAGCCTGAAGCTGACGACAAAACAGAATAGAATTTATGCAGCATAACCGTAAGATAATATTACTGGTTTTAGGGTTGTTTACTACATCTTTGGCTTTTGGGCAATCAGAAGCATTAAAGGCAGTGGTAAACAACCTTGCTTTTTATAAGCAAAAAAATGATATAGCATTTCTTGCAAGGGCAAAAAAATCGGCTGATAGTTTAATTGTAACCCGGTCGGATTCCAGCGACCTAACCAAGAACATGTACCGTTTGATAGTATATTCGAGCATATTAAATACAGATACGTTAAACAAAACCGGGCAAGCTGAAACTTTTACCGATCAAACTTCAGAACTCTATGATAAGCTTTCGGCAAAGCAAAAAGCTTATAAATTTCAGCCGGAACTTGATTATGCAAAGCGGTGCTTAACCAACGCTTACATTCGCAAAGGCTTTATTGCTGCCAACAATAACGATTTTGCTAAAGCATCCGCGGCATTTCAGAAAGCAAAACAATATGCGCCTGGCTTTAAACCTGTGAATACTTATATGGCATACGCCAATAACAAACAGGGTAATTTGCAGGAAGCAGCAAAAAATTACAGCAATCTTATTCTTACCGATAGCACTAAGGTCGAATATTTTCAAACAGCTTCTGCTATCTATAAATCAATGGGCGACACCGCAAAAGCACTGCAGGTTTTAAAACGCGCTCGCAAAATATTACCGGCCGATAAGCAATTACTACAAGACGAGGCCAACATCTACAATAACAAAAAGGATTATAAATCGTTAGAGCCACTGATAGGCGCTTTAATAGATAACAATGCCAATAACGCTGATATAACCTTTGTAGCGGCAAATTGCTATGATAATTTAAATCAATACGATAAAGCAGAATCTTTATATCTTAGAGCCATAGAATTGAACGGCACAGCTTACGAACCTGTTTTTAACCTCGGTTTGCTTTATTTAAAAAAGAGCGCCCTGAAGGATAATAATGATAAGAATATTACAAGCGCCATACTATGGCTTGAGAAAGCTAACGAAATGCAGCCACGAGATAAAAACTGTTTGGCGCTTTTGCAGCTGGCCTATAAAAAAACAGGCAATCAAAACCAATTGGATAGGGTTAACAATAAATTGCAGCAAGTAACCAACTAAACATGAATAGCCGCCTCCAGGGCCGCCGATTCATTACACTTAAATACAAAAACTATTTAAAATGAAAATTAAATTTTTATTGGCTGGCCTGTTGGGCCTTATTTCTGTAGCCGCTTTTGCCCAGAAAGGGGAGTTGAATAACGCCCAAAGCGAATACGACAAATTCCAGGTTTTTAAACAAGGCCAGCTTGCGGTAGCAATTGTAAGCCTTACTAACGCAAAAACATCTATAGATAAGGCTGCGGCTAACGCGAAAACCGCTGCCTTACCTCAAACTTACGCATTGAAGGGCGCTATTTATGCCAGCTTAGTTGATAAGGATTCTACAGCCATAAAAAACAATCCCGGCATATTTGCATCCGCCGAAGAATCGTTAAAAAAGGCTAAAGAGTTGGATACAAAAGGCGAATTTAAAAAAACCATTGATGATGGCTTTATATCGTTGGCTAATTACCAACAGCAAGTTGGCGTTAAAGCTTACCAAAGCGAAAAGTATGCTGACGCATATAAGGCGTTTGACTATTGGCGCAATGTTCAACCGGAAGACACCACAGCTATATATTATACCGGGCTTGCAGCTTTCAATGCCAAAAATTACCCGGCAGCAATTACCAATTATAATAAATTGGTTACCACCAAATTTTCTGGCGGCGAACGTATTTATGATGAATTATCGGGCATGTACCTGGTGAGTAAAGATACCACAAATGCCCTTAAAACTATATCAGACGCGCTTGTAAAATACCCGAGCAGTACAACCTTACGCAGGAAAGAAATTGAGATAGCTTTACAAAGTGGCAAAGCGCAACAAATATTAGACAAGATAATTGCCGCAATAGCTAACGACCCGAAAAATAAAGCACTTTATTACTATGCCGGCCTCGTTTACTCACAATCGGGCGATGCAGTTGCCGATAAAATTAAAACAACTAAGGTTGCTGCGGAGAAAACAACTCTTAAAGCAAAGCAAAACGAGAGCTACGGTAAAGCTGTTGAAATGTATAAAAAAGCACTGGAGATTGACCCTAATTACTTTGAAGTTAACATGCAAATGGGCTACGTGATGCTTGCGCCCGCAATTGATTCGTTTAATACAGCCAACAATTTGCCGGGTACAGCTGCAGCTCAGAAACAGTACGATGCACTGATGGCAAAAGCAAGCACCCAATTTGACGCCGCAAAACCATACCTGCAAAAAGCTGTAGATCTGAAACCAAATTCAAAAGACGCGCTTGCCAACCTGATAACATATTATCGTGGCAAAAAAGATCAGGCTAACGTTGATAAGTACACCAAACTGATGGACGCTGCAAAAGAGTAGTATTATTAGTACATCATATTGAAAGCCATCCCGAATAGGGTGGCTTTTTTCGTTTAATAGCCTCGTTGTTCTTTATTTAGCTTAACATAATGTTAATTATGAGATAGTGATTACTATTCTGTCAGGCAAGCGTTGCTCTGTCAATCCAGTAACATAAATTGCTTAATACGATGCGCTTACAAACAGAATTTTCTAAAATTGTTTATAATTAAAACACATAACATGGATCTTAAAATAAAAAATAAAATAGCCCTGGTTACAGGTTCAACTGCGGGTATTGGCTACGCTATAGCAAAACTTTTAGCTGCTGAGGGTGCGCATGTAATTGTAAACGGACGCGGCGACGATCGTGTAAAGGCTACTGTAGAAAAAATAGTATTGGAAACTGGCAATCCAAATATTAAAGGCATTGCGGCTGACTTTGCAGATGTTGCCCAGATAAATAACCTAATAAAAGAATTGCCCGAGGTTGATATTCTTGTGAACAACGTGGGTATATTCGATCCTAAAGAATTTAAAAATATCCAGGATGAAGAATGGTTTAAATTTTTTGAGGTGAACGTGATGAGTGGTGTACGTTTATCAAGGGCGTACTTTGATAAAATGCTGGTTAAAAACTGGGGCCGGATCATCTTTATTTCCAGTGAGTCGGGTGTGCAGATCCCCGCAGAAATGATCCAATACGGTGTAACGAAAACAGCACAGCTCTCGGTAGCGCGTGGCCTCGCGGAACTTACTGCAAACACCGGGGTAACGGTAAACACCGTACTCCCCGGCCCAACTGCATCTGAAGGTGCCGCCGAGTTTATTAAAGCGGTAGCCAAAGAACAAGGCTTTACAGATGCGGAGATGGAAAAAGAATTTTTTACCAATATGCGCGGCACATCACTATTAAAACGCTTTATAACAACCGAAGAAATTGCAAATATGGTGGCTTATATCTCCAGTCCTCTGGCGGCGGCTACAAACGGCGCCACCCTGCGGGTTGACGGCGGTGTAATTAAGGCTGCTTTCTAAGCTTAGAATCGACGTTAAAGCTATTATAAGTAAAACAAAAAGGGAGTAGAAATTACTTTTCTACTCCCTTTTTATCTTTGTATAACCGGCTATTATTGAGGAACCTTTTTAGTGGTGTCTCTTTTCGCGGTATCGGTTTTGGCGGTATCGGTTGTAGTTGTTGGTGTGCTCATCACAGCTGTCGAATCTGTTTTGGTGCTGTCAGAACCATCGCTTGCTTTCTTTTCGGAACTGCAGCCCGCTGCAATCGATCCGATCATTGTCGCGACTAAGGCGAAACTTAAAATTTGCTTTTTCATAATAGATATAAGTTTTGAGTTGACGTATTTTAACTTAGTACTGGTAATTAAACGCCCTGTTACAGAAGTTGTTTTAATTTTCTTCTCCTAAATGGGTAAACACAGTATCATAAACAGTAATAATCTTGTTGTAAAACCCTTTTATTGCCCGATATTTTCCTGATATTTAACGGTGATGGTTGTATCAGAAAATTCGTTGAAATGGCTTATGCGTCTCTACCCTCCCCTCCTGCTACAGCGTATTTGGGTATTGGGGTTGGATAAAGGTTTCACCGGCGTTAGCGTAAAAGTTAGCAAAAGCCTGCTCAACAAAAACTACAACGGCTCTATCTTCGGGGGGACTATATTTGCTGCGGCCGACCCTTTTTATCCGGTTCTATTCCATCAAATATTAAATCCGGATGGCAAAAGGCGCTTGGCTATTTGGTCTAAATCTGCTAAAATTGATTTTTTAAAACCTGCTTTAAGTAATCTGTTTTTCGAAATAAAAATAAGCGACGCCAATATTGCTGAGGCAAAAGAAACGTTATTAATAACCGGGAAATATGAGAAGGTATTTCCAATTGAAATTTACAACACAGCGGGCGAAGTATGTGCCTCGCTTATGGCCGAAGTATACATACGCGACCTCGACCTGCCCAAAACGTTAATATAGAATGTCATGCCCGTTTTTATGAACGAAGCCGCCTTCCTGGAAAAAGGCTATGAAATATCTTTAGACAAAACAAAGCTTGATTTTGACGTAATATATGGCTATCTTACTACAACCTATTGGGCGAAGGGTATGGCTGTGGAAAAGTTAAAGATAGCTTTGGAAAACTCTGTGTGCTTTGGATTGTACCATAACAATGCACAGGTTGGGCTGGCGCGCATAATTACTGATAAAGCTACGTTCGCCTACCTATGTGATGTTTTTGTGCTCGATGCGCACCGGGGAATCGGCTTGTCTAAATGGATGATGCAAACCATATTGGCGCATCCCGATTTACTGGGATTACGCAGGTGGAGTTTGGCAACGGCTGATGCGCACGGCCTTTACCGCCAGTTTGGCTTCGTTCCCATCAATAAACCCGAAAACTGGATGCAAATACATACGCCTTACAAAGCGGATTAAAATACCGAACATGAATTTAAAACGACAGATCTTTGAGGGTGAAGGCGTATCTCTCGATTTTAAGAAAACAATTACCAGTTGCGAAAAGATAGCAAAAACTATGGTATCCTTTGCCAATAATGTTGGCGGCAGGCTCCTCATAGGCGTATTGGATGATGGTACGATAAAAGGCGTAAAAGCCGAAGATGAAGAGCGCTATATGATCACGAAAGCAGCTCATTTTTACTGCCGACCAGCCCTGGAACCCATTTTTGAAGAAATTTATTGGGACGATAAACTGGTAGTGGTTGTTGATATCCCCCAGAGCGCAGAAAAACCCCATTACTCGCTTGCCGAGGATGGTAAATGGTGGGTGTACATCCGTGTAAAAGATAAAAGTGTATTGGCCAGTAAAATTGTGGTGGATGTGTTAAAGCATTCATCAAGTGATCAGGGTGTACTAATAGAATATTCATCCAAAGAAAAAGCCCTGCTGGAGCACCTTGATAAATCCGAGCGCATCAATATTAAACAATTTTGCGAGTTGCTTAATATTGGCCGCCGCCGCGCCCAGCGCATCCTGGTAAACCTGGTGCTAACCGGTGTTATCCGTGTGCACACTACTGAAAAGGAAGAGTTTTATACCGCGAGCTGAGCGGAAATTTTAAATAACAGTTATTTTATCAGCTTGCTCACGTGGCTTTCATCAGTTAGGGCAAACTCGGCGGCAATTTGCTTTAAGCTGTAATTACCACTTTCTATTCGTTTCAACATCAGGCTTTTGCGGTAATTGCGGATGTACTCCCGTAAGGTAATACCGGCGTTCCGTTTAAAATAAGGGCCAATATAATCTGCCGATGTTTTAAAATGACCCGCCATAACAGCCGCTTTTAATTTATCCGGGGTGTAAATGTGTTCATGGATGTAGCAGAATATGGCCTGCATATTCCGGCCATGTAGCAGGTTAGGTTCAATCTCGGGCAGGTTTCTCTTTAGCAGTGCAGCTAATGCCAATACTTGCAGCCATATCAACCGTTCATTTTTCCCGGTGCCGTCTTTAAGCGAAACAATTACCTCAAATAGCAGGTCGACGGTATGTTGGTCGGCAGCATTTAGCCTAAAATTAGTTAAGCGTGCTTCCTTATTTTTAGTCAGGTACTCCAATTGCTGAACCCAGTAGCGGTCCGCACTATCCTCCTGGTGCAAATAGCCATCGGTAAACTTCAGGTAAATGAAACGCGTAGCTCGTTCAATCTCAAAATAATGCTCCTCTTCAGGACCTAAAAAGAACACCGCACCTGCTTCATAGGGCACAGTTTCCTTATTGATATGATGGCTACCCGATCCCTTTTTTATATAAATAAGCTCATAATGGTTATGGTTATGAACCGGGTGCTGCCATTGGCTGGCCTCAAAATCCGAAATCATTACGGGATTGAACTGACGGTAACGCTTCATAGCAGAAAGATACAAAAAATTAGCGTTTTTGTACAATTACTTCAGCCGCCTTTACCCTCAACTTTGAATTATAAAATTAATTATGAAAACCATACCTGTTAATACTGCGCTCGTAGTCGGCGCCAACGGCGTCATCGGCACTAACCTCATCAGTTATCTATCAACATTACCCAACTGGAATATTGTTGGTCTTTCCCGCCGCGGAGGGAAAAACACCAAGCAGATTAGCTATATAGCGGTTGACCTGCTCGACCCCGAGAGTTGCCGGGAACGACTGAATACCCTCAGTGGTATCACCCATATATTTTATGCCGCTTACCAGGATCGCGCGGGTTGGGCTGAATTGGTACTACCCAACCTGGCTATGCTGGTGAACGTGGTAGAGGCCGTTGAACCCATAGCGCCGGGTTTACAACATATCAGCCTAATGCAGGGCTACAAAGTGTATGGCGCGCATTTAGGGCCGTTTAAAACACCCGCCAGGGAAAGCGACGCCGGGCATATGCCGCCCGAGTTTAATGTAGATCAGCAGGATTACCTGGAAAGAAAACAAAAGGGTAAAGCCTGGAACTGGTCGGCCATCCGGCCATCAGTAGTGGGCGGTACGGCATTGGGCAACCCAATGAACCTTGCACTGGTGATTGCTGTTTACGCATCCATTTCTAAAGAATTGGGGCTCCCCTTGCGCTTTCCCGGCAAACCGGGCGCTTATGACAAGCTTATGGAAATGACTGATGCCGCATTATTGGCTAAAGCGACAGTGTGGGCCGCTACCACCCCTCAATGTGCTAATCAGGCGTTCAATATCACTAATGGAGACCTATTCCGCTGGAACGAAATGTGGCCGAAAATAGCCGGGTATTTTAACTTGGAAACAGCCCCGCCCTTACAAATGCAATTACAAACTGTAATGGCAGATAAAGCCCCGCTATGGAAAAATATACAAGAAAAATACGGACTGGCGAAGCATGACTACGAACAGGTGTCTTCCTGGGGATTCGGTGATTTTGTATTTTCATGGGATTATGACTTCCTGGGCGATGGTTCAAAGGCAAGGCGCTTTGGGTTCCATGATTTTGTAGATACAGAAAAAATGTTTTTCGAGCTATTTGATGAGTTCAGGTTAAATAAAGTGATCCCTTGATTTTAAGCCCTAACCGCTACAGGTAAACTAATTAGTTTGTATAAGATAATACTTGCCCTGTGTCAATTTCGCGTTTAAGCTCTCAAATGCGGCTTTCCGTGTCAACAATATCATTATTTTTGCCACCCTAAAATAATGATAACTACTTATCACAAATACAAGCACTACTATAAGGACAGCCTTAAACTGGCTATCCCTGTGGTTATATCGCAATTGGGGCATACGCTAGTGCAGGTGTCCGATTCGGTTATTGTTGGGCACTTCGCCGGCACAACTTCATTAGCGGCAGTATCATTAGTTAGCAGCTTGTTTTTGGTACCGTTGGTGGTGGGTATCGGTATCAGTTATGGCATTACGCCCCTCATTGCCCAAAACAACGGCCGTGGCGATTATAAGGAGTGCAGCAAGCTGCTCTCCAACAGCTTATTGCTAAACATAATAGCTGGTGTGGTTTTATTTGCTGCTATTTATTTTGGCGTTTTAGCGTTTATAGATGGGTTGCATCAATCGCCGGCAGTTGTTGCACAAGCCAAGCCTTTTTTATTTTTGCTAAGCCTTTCGCTTATCCCCCTTATGATATTCAGCACTTTTAAACAATTTGCCGAAGGGCTTGGCTTCACTAAACAAGCCATGATGGTATCTATCTGGGGCAATGTGCTCAATATTTGCCTGGGTATTACCTTTGTAAAAGGGCTGTTTGGCATCCCTCCAATGGGTATTCGCGGCGTGGGGCTAAGCACTCTTATCGATAGGTCGGTGATGGCTATTGTTATGGCTTTTTATGTATTGCGCTCCCCTATCTTCCGTAAATACCTACAGGACTTTACTGTGCGCAATGTAGATAGGCTACGCGGTTTACAGATATTAAAAATTGGCGCCCCGGTGGCATTGCAGTATACCTTTGAAGTGAGCGCTTTTGGCGCCGCCGCAATATTAATTGGCATAATAGGGCCTATCCCACAAGCAGCGCACCAGGTAGCTATCAGCCTTGCGGCTATTACTTACATGATGGCAAGCGGTATCTCGTCGGCAGCGGCCGTACGCTCCGGTAACTACTTTGGCTCGGGAAATCATCACCACCTGCGGCTTTCGGCCATCTCCAATTATCACATCGTAATTGTTTTTATGAGCTGTACGGCTATCATATTTACATTGTTTAACCATGCGCTTCCTTATATTTATACTACAGATAAAAGCGTTATAGCTATTTCAGAACAGCTACTTATAGTTGCAGCATTCTTTCAATTGTTCGATGGCACGCAGGTGGTTGGGCTCGGCGTATTACGTGGAATTGGTGATGTTAATATCCCCACGGTTATCACCTTTATATCGTACTGGATTATTGGTTTGCCTGTCGGCTATCTGCTGGGCATACATCTTGGGCTTGGTGTAACAGGCGTTTGGTACGGGCTGGTGTGCGGGCTAATGTCTGCTTCGGTAATGTTGTTTTACCGTTTCCAGGTTATTAGCAAGCGGAATAAGCTGACAGTGATTATTGATTAAAAATACAACTCGTTTGCCACCCGGTAGGTGTTGCAATGTGCATCAACAATATCCTTAATGTTGGGCGAATAGCCGCCGCCCATACTTACTTGAAGGGGAATGCCGCGGCTTTTGCATTGCGAAAACACGAAACTATCGCGCTCTTTGCAGCCTTCTTTGCTTAGAGAGAGCTTGCCTAATTTATCTGATGCTAAAACATCCACTCCAGACAGGTAAAAGATAAAATCAGGTTGATGGCTATCAATAACGCCAGGTAAAGTGTTTTTTAAGATGGTAAGGTATTCTTCGTCTCCAATGCCGTCATCCAGCGGGATATCCAGATCCGACTGCTCCTTGCGGAAGGGGAAATTTTTATCGCCATGCATCGAAAAAGTGAACACCCGCTGCTCGTTTTCAAATATTTCAGCGGTGCCGTTCCCTTGGTGCACATCTAAATCAACAATTAAAATAGACCTACATAAATTATTGAATAGTAAATAATTAGCTGCTATCGCCTGGTCGTTCAGCATACAAAACCCTTCGCCCCAATTACTTCCTGCGTGGTGCGTCCCGCCGGCAACATTAAAAGCTATTCCATGCTCTAAAGCGATATGGCAGCCATCTATAGTACCTTTGGCTATGCGTATTTCGCGCTCAACAAGCTGTGCAGAGAGTGGAAAACCGATGCGGCGTTGCTCCCTGGGCGGTAAGGTTAAATTGCGTAATTGCTCCCAATAGCACTTATCGTGGCTTAACAATATGGTGGTTTCATCTAACTCCGTCGGCGAAACGATATTTTCTTCGGCTATAAGACCTTCGTGTAAAAGCTGGGCGGGTATCAGCTCATATTTTAGCATCGGAAAACGGTGCCCCGGTGGTAATGGATGAGCGTATATAGGGTCGTAAGCTATTTTGAGCATTCGGAAGTTGATCAGGCAAATATCTCGCCGACATGTTTTTCGATGTTTTCGCAGATATTATCTACCGGCAAATCGTTAGCATCAAACCCAAAAGGGTCTTCTATTTCTTCGGCTATTAATTCAATACTGGCAAAAACAAATAAGATGAACCCGATGATCGGCATAATAAAATACTTTAAGTCGAACGCCCAGGTAAAAGGCAGTGTCATGATATAAGTAAAGATAAACTTTTTGATAAAGACGCTGTACGAGAATGGTATCGGTGTTTTTTTTATACGCTCGCATGCACCGCAATTATCTGTAAATGAAGTAATTTCAGTAGTTATACTCACCAACTGCTCCGGGTTTATCTGGCCTTCCTTATTTAGCCGGTAAACTTCTTTAATGATGGCCGATGCTACCTGGTTAGGTACATGTTTTTTAGGGTCGATGGAGATAAAGCTTTGATGTTCGGGTTGGTAAATATCGCGCAGGTGGTCGCGCAGGCTGCGGGAGTAAAACGGAATGGCATAATTGAAAAAGGCAAACTCATTTTCGGTTATAATATGCCTTAACTTAAGGGCAAGGTTGCGGCTGTTATTAGTCAAACTTCCCCAAATTTTACGCCCTTCCCACCAGCGGTCATAAGCCGAATTAATACGGAAAGCAAGCAACAACGAAAATACAAACCCGATTGTTTGATGTACATAGATGACCTTTTTGAGGATGGTAGTTTCGGGAACATGAAAAAAATCTATCAGGAAAAAGGTAACCACGCCTGCGTAAATACTTACGCAAGTCATCAGTGGAAAAAGTTCGCGTAAAGTATCTGCCTTATTAAAGCGGAATATGAGCGAGAACCATTGCTTGGGGTTATAGTATATCATTTTATATTATTTAACGGCTGTAATGGCTTTAAAAAGGCATCCTGCGGCTTTGTTAATGTCGGCAAAGGTGTTGTAAAGCGGCACAGGGCTTAAACGGATCACATCCGGCTCGCGCCAATCGCCTATAACACCATTGTCCGCAAGGTAGTTAAAGATGGCTTTTGCATTGTTTTTACAGACAATCGATAGCTGGCAGCCACGCTCATGTCTATTTTGAGGGGTGATAATATGGTAAGCTTCATGGCCAGTTTTTGCGTTTATATCGTTTATAAGAAACTCCAGGTAGCCTGTAAGCACCTCGCTTTTAGCGCGTAACGTACTAAGCCCACCAGCCTGTTCAAATATATCCAACGAGGCTTTATGTATTGCAAGCAGAATAATAGGCGCTGTGCTTACATTCCAACCCTCTGCCCCAACTTCCGGCTGAAAGCCCGGAGCCATTAAAAAGCGTTTATCCTGGCGGTAGCCCCACCAACCGGCAAAGCGGTTAAGGCTGGCATCTGCAAAGTGTTTTTCGTGTACAAATGCCCCGCTGATGCCACCCGGCCCGGAATTCATATACTTATACGAACACCAACAGGAAAAATCTGCACCCCATTCGTGCAGTTTTACAGGAACGTTGCCCGCAGCGTGTGCCAAATCAAACCCTGCATAAGCGCCCGCTGCATGCGCGGCTTTTGTAATTGCTTCAATATCAAAAAATTGCCCTGTATAATAATTTATCCCGCTAAACATCACCAAAGCAAGTCCATCGGCGTTATCTTTTATCTGCTGCAGGATATCTTCGGTACGTAAAGTTATCTCGCCTTCGCGGGGTTTTACCGCAATTATAGCATCTGTCGGATCGAAGCCATGAAATTTTGCCTGGCTCTCTACCGCGTACTGATCTGACGGGAATGCACCAGCTTCCATCAATATCTTGTAACGATTACCTGTTGGTTTATAGAAACTTACCATCATTAAATGAAGGTTTACTGTAAGCGAGTTCATGATAGTTACCTCTGCAGGCTTAGCGCCTAAGATATCGGCAAGCGCGGGCAACAGCTGTTTATGGTAACTTAGCCATGGGTCGTTGCCTATAAACCAACCCTCAACTGCGTTATCCTGCCATGCGGTGAGTTGCACCTGTATGTATTGGCCCGCTGTGCGTGGTTGCAACCCCAAAGAGTTGCCACAAAGATATACCGCATCTTCCCCATTATGCTTTGGGATGAGGAATTGCTTCCGGAAATGTTTTAGCTCATCCTGCTCGACCTGTTGCAGGGCATATTCCAATGTGTTTTGGTAAATCATCGCTCAATAATACTGAAAACGCCCCAAATTTATGGGCACGAATTTAACAGATTACGCCAAAGCATGCGAATAAGTTATTTCGGTGTTATATATATAACATTGTTAATCAATTAATTGTGCTAATTGAAGCATAATTAATTTTTCCATACTGCTTTATATTTTTTGATTGTTACTTTTGGTTAAAGCAATACTATATATCCGTCTATATGAAGATCGCCCTATTCCCCGGCTCGTTCGACCCTGTTACCAAGGCCCACGTAGATATTGTAAAACGGAGCGTAGGCTTATTTGATAAGGTTTATATAGGCGTAGGCGTAAATAGTACCAAGCAGGGCCTGCTAAGCGTGGCCAAGCGAGAGGATATGCTGCGGGCGGTTTTCGCTCATGACGAGCGTATACATATAGTTGCTTATGAGGGGCTTACGGTAAATTTTTGCAAAAGCATTGGCGCCGATTATATGATACGAGGCATCCGAACGGTATCCGATTTTGAGTATGAAAAGGCCATTGCCCAGATGAACCACGCCCTGGAGCCCGAGATAGAGAGCATCTTTATTGTAAGTAAGCCCGGGTACTCGTCCATCAGCTCAAGCATCGTTCGCGAGATCATCCGATACAATGGCGATGTGGCCCAGTTTATCCCAAAAGAAGCGCTCCCCTTTTTGTAGCATTTACCGCAGAAAACCTTTAAAAATCTTTAAATTTCTTTGAATTTCTGTGCTCTTTACGGGGTAACCTAAATGCGTGCGCAAAAGCGGGGAAAAAGGCGAAATTGTTAACCGCTGTTTTTGCTTAGGCCGGCATGGGCCGTTCTTTTATCAGCTCGGCTTTTTCCAGTACATCCATTATCGATGGGAAGGTGTTGCTAACAATCGCAGCCACCTGCTCGCGGTTAAAAAAGCGGACGGCGGTTATCCCCTCCTCTATCTGTGGCACCAGTTTGGCCTTGCCCTTGTGCTTCATCAGGTACCAATGGGTTTTCTTTAAAACGGTGGTACCCTTCCATTGGTACATGTGGTAGGTTTTGCAGATCTTATCTTCCAGCTTATTCACTTTTATGCCGCACTCCTCCTCTACTTCGCGCACGGCGGCAACTTTCGTCTTCTCGCCTTTTTCTATTTTGCCTTTGGGGAGGTCCCATTTCTCGTTGCGGTATATGAAAAGGTGGGTGCCATCTTCGTGCTGCACCAGGCCACCTGCTGCCTCTACCAATTTTACCGTTTTAATGGCTTTTTTCAGGAAAGCTTTAGGGTTATCGCACAGCACGTAAAAATATGCGCCGGGCTGATTATCCACCCAGGGGAAAATTAATTTCAGGTCAAAATGCTCAGCCTCAATCTGTTGAAATTTTTCTATCTGCTCCGGCGCTTCGGCGGTAAGCAAAATCGCTTTTTCGTTAATATAAATTCTGTATTTTTGAGCCATGTTTACCAATAATGAGACCGAACAGCAGGTTGCCGAATTTCTGCTGCAAATTAAAGCAATAAAACTACAACCTAATAATCCTTTTACATGGGCATCGGGCTGGAAATCGCCAATTTATTGCGATAACCGCATTACCTTGTCGTTCCCTACTATCCGTACCTACATCAGGCAGCAATTATCATCGGCCATACAAGAAAAATTTGGCGCTGTAGGCTGTATAGCAGGCGTTGCCACTGCCGGCATACCACAGGGCGCATTGGTTGCGCAGGAGCTTGGGCTTCCGTTTATATACGTACGTGCAAAAGCAAAAGAGCACGGTACCGGCAGCCTCATTGAAGGCGAAATATCTACCGATAAGCGGGTTGTGGTTATAGAAGACCTTATCTCTACCGGTAAAAGCAGCTTGCAAGCCGTTGCCGCCCTGCGCGATGCCGGTTATAACGTTGCCGGGCTTGCCGCTATATTTAGCTATGGCTTTGATATTGCCGAAGAGAATTTTAAAAATGCCAAATGCCCGTATGTAACCTTATCTAACTATACCGCCCTGCTAAAGTATGCCGAAGAAAAGCAGTATATATCCGCAGGCGATATTGAGGTATTGAAACAATGGCGCGAGCAGCCATCAACCTGGGGGCAATAATAAAATATGAGCGTATTTGAAAGTAAAGTACTGGTAAATAAACCGGTGAGCGATGTTTACCGTTTCCTGGCCGATTTAAATAACCATGGGCAACTGATGCCTGATAATGTTATTGGCTGGCAGGGCACTGCCGATGTGGCCAGTTTTGAGATACAGAATATGGCTAAGCTGAGCCTGAAGATAGATAACCGCATAACCAACCGCGAAGTAAGGATAGTACCTGCCGAGAAACCACCATTTGATATGGAGTTGAAATGGGAGCTTGCCGAAGCCGGCAACCAAACACAGGCCACATTTACCATTACGGCCAGCCTAAACATGCTAATGAAAATGATGGCATCCGGGCCTTTACAAAAGCTTACAGAAAACGAAACCCAAAGACTAACTGAGGTCTTCAGCTGATCTTTGGGCTTGCTTGGGGGCACAAAGTGTATAATATATGCTATTAATATACTTCTCGTTCTTCGTTGTTGCGTAAGGCCATCACTACATTGATGACAACCAAACAGATGATTACAGATCCCATAACTTTGTTGATAATAAAAATTAAATTAAGTACAATTTTACAAATTCAAGTCAAAGGCTGTTCCAAAAGGTAGAGTAGCTGTTAAAAGTTATTAAAAGGTTAATAATTGGTTAATAATTGGTTAAAAATACACCTTAATAACGTAATGTCAAGGCCTTTAGTTTCAACTTGGGTAATACAATCTACAATAGTTAATAACTTTTTGGGGAATTGTTATTTTAAGTGTAGAAACGCATTTTTCTTAGCAAATAAGTTGGGGAATTTATGCTAATTAGCTAAGCAAATACCTGAATTTTTACTGAAATAATAAATGTACTCCTAACAGTTCTTGCTTTTTCTCCATCTTGGCAATCCACAGCAAGTATTCATACTAAAAAATTAAGTATTTAACCGTATTTTTGCGGAAATTATAAGTGTAATGATTACGGTATCTAATCTATCCCTGCGCTATGGAAAGCGCACTTTGTTCGAAGATGTAAATTTAAAGTTTACGCAGGGCAATTGCTATGGCATTATCGGCGCAAACGGCGCGGGTAAGTCAACCTTTTTAAAAATATTATCAAAAGAAATAGACCCTACCAGCGGGTCGGTTAGTTTCACTCCCGGCGAGCGTATGGCGGTATTAAGCCAAAACCACTATGCTTTTGACGAGTACACCGTTTTAGAAACCGTAATGATGGGGCACAAGGAAATGTACGCCGTTATGAAGGAGAAGGACGCCATTTACCTAAAAGAGGATTTTACCGATGCCGACGGCGAACGCGCCGGCGAACTGGAAAACCTTTTTGCCGAAATGGATGGCTGGAACGCCGAAAGCAATGCCGCTACCCTACTGAGCAATTTGGGCATTAAAGAGCAATTCCACTACCAACTGGTGAAGGATTTGGATAACACCCAAAAAGTGCGCGTATTGCTTGCGCAGGCATTGTTTGGCAAGCCCGATATTTTGCTGCTGGATGAGCCTACCAACGATTTGGATATCCATACCGTTACCTGGTTGGAAGATTTCCTGGCATCGTACGAAGCCATTGTTTTGGTGGTATCGCACGACAGGCACTTCCTGGATACCGTGTGTACGCATGTGGTGGATATAGACTTCTCTAAAATGACCATTTACACCGGTAATTACACCTTCTGGTACGAAAGCAGCCAGCTGGCGCTGAAACAACGCAGCGACCAGAATAAGAAGACCGAAGACCGCGTAAAAGAGCTGCAGGAGTTTATCCGCCGCTTTAGCGCCAACGCATCAAAATCTAAACAGGCAACAAGCCGTAAAAAGGCTTTGGATAAGATCAATTTGGATGAGATACAGCCATCTAACCGTAAATACCCGGGCATCATCTTCAACAACCAGGGCCGCGAGGCCGGCGACCAGGTGCTGCAGGTAGAGAAACTAAGCAAGAGCCTTAACGGCGAGGTGCTTTTCTCGGATATTAACCTGATGGTGAACAAAGGCGATAAAATTGCCATACTATCCAACAACAGTTTGGCCACAAGTGCCCTCTACGATATTTTAACCGGCCGCGATAAGGATTATAAAGGCGGCTTTAAATGGGGCGTTACCATTAATTACGCCGATATCCCTATTGATAACGCCGAATACTTTAAAGGTAAGGACATGAACCTGATCGACTGGTTGCGCGAGTACTCGCCCGGCGAAAAGGACGACCAGTTTATCCGCGGCTTTTTGGGCCGGATGCTGTTTAGCGGCGAAGAGGTGTTAAAGAAAAGCAACGTACTATCGGGCGGCGAAAAAATGCGTTGCATGTTTAGCCGTATGATGCTGCAACAAGCCAACCTTTTATTGTTTGATGAACCAACCAACCACCTCGACCTGGAATCCATCACAGCGCTTAATAATGGCATGAAAGACTTCCGTGGCACCATCCTGTTCACCTCGCGAGATCATGAACTGGTAGAAACCGTTGCCACCCGCATAATTGAGATAACCCCGGGCGGTATTATTGATAAGCTGATGACCTACGATGAGTACATCAACAGCGACGTAGTACAAAAACAACGTGAAGAGTTTTACGCTATGGCGTAACATTGTCTGAAGACGGGAAGACCGGAATCAGGAGCCTAATCTTCTACGTCATAAAGAAGCCTTTCCATTTATTTGGAGGGCTTTTTTTATGCTTTTTTTGCCGGAGCACCCACCCCGCGCCAATTACTGACAAAACAGCGCCACCACTAGTTTCCTTTTATTTGGCGAACTTGCAGTTTAACCTGCACTAACGGAATTGAATAGTTAGGCGGCACGCCCCTTCTCAATCAGCACTGCACGGGTTTGGCAAAATTGTAAAAGTTAAACATTAGCTCATTTTTAACTTTGCCCACCCGATTTTTTTTTGTAAGTTACGGTCTGTTTTTTTTGAAGAAAAAACCTCAACCTTATTAGATGAAGCTAAGATTTTTACTTTTCCTTTCGGCACTCCTTACACTTTCGCGGCCGTTGCTGGCGCAAATAAAGGTAACTTCAGTCACCCCAATGTCCGGGCCGGCCAATACCGCCGTTACTATCGCTGGCACGGGTTTTAACGCTACGCCTGATAAAAATATGGTATACTTTGGTACAATAAAGGCTATTGTAACTGCGGCCAACACCGGCGCAATAACGGTAACCGTGCCTGCAGGTGCTACCTACAGCGCCCTTTCCGTTTTAAATACTGCTACAAATTTACAGGCACGATCTTCACAATATTTTAATGTAACGTTCCCGGCAACACAACCCCTCACGGCCTCAAATTTCGATATTACAGATACCATTAAGGTGCAGGGCAAATACTCCGTAACGGCTATAGGGGATATTGATGATAATGGCCGCAACGATCTGATAGTTGGTGATTATGACACGAATAGTTTATGGATATTTCCTAACCAGGGCAACCTCAATAAATTAAATAGCAATACCTTCTCAGCTAAAATTGTATTACCAACTACTTCCGGTGCCCAAAAGATCGCTATAGAAGATATGGACGGCGATGGCAGGCAGGATATTGTGGTATTGCTGAATAATGAACTGGTTATTTTTAAAAACAATGCTTCGGGTGCGCTTACAACGGCGTCTTTTCAGCCGGTCGTGATCAACACACCCGCACGTAATTTTTTGGCGGTTGCCGATATGGACAGCGACGGTAAGCCGGACATTATAACCGTTACCATGAACCCCGATATTACCTTTAATATCACCATATTAAAAAACACTGCTACCGCAGGCACATTGGGCAGCGCATCGTTTGTGGCCGCTTCTTCTTTTAAGGCAGAGGCTTTTTCCGGAACTGACCTGCTCATAAAAGATTTAAACGGCGACAATAAACCCGAAATACTCTTTGCCGGCGGCGCTTATAATTACACCCCTGTATACCAGAACCTAACTGATGGCACCGGGTTAAATAACACGTCGTTTCGAGAAACACGGCTCAGCGTTGGAAAAACTACCGGTGGTGTTGCTGTTGCAGATATTGATGGCGATAACAAGCCCGATATTTTATACGCCGGTACCGATGAAAACGTAATGTATGTTTTTAAGAATGCGACGGATGGCGGGAATTTTACTACTGCATCTTTTGTGTTAAAAGACAAAATATACTGCGGAGTAAATCCGATAGGGATACAAACCGCTGATTTTGACGGTGACGGCAAAATTGATGTAGCATTATTAAACCGGCAGGAAAAAAGCCTTAATATCTTTAAAAACGTCGCCAACCCGGCATCATCCACCTGGTTTGCAAAAAGGATAACTTCTAAGCTTGATGCTTCCCCTTCACAATTTTACGCCGCCGATTTGAACAATGACAATACAGCCGATTTTGTTGTTACAAATTGGGATAGGGCTACCCAAACCCTCATCAAAAACAAGCCGGCTGTTATTCCCCGTATCCTGTCCTTTTCGCCCCTGGCAGGCAGGGTTGGGTCTACAGTTACGGTAAGCGGCGAAAATTTTGGTTCAGATGCGGCCAACATTATGGTTTATTTTGATAGCCGGCGCGCCAAAGTAGTAACCCTGGGCAGCAATAGCGTAACCGTAACGGTACCACCGGGCGTAACGTATAGCCGTATAGGTGTTACGCTTGTATCTGAAAAACGGACTGCATGGTCAAGCAATTCGTTCAAAGGTACGTTTGCGGCAAAAAAGACAATAGACAAGCGCGATTTCAAGCTGGTGCAACTCAGTTTACCAAACCTGGCAAACTACAATTTATTAAAATTCAGCGATTTTGACGGCGACGGTTTTGTGGATATGGTGTATGTGCAGAATAACGCCAAATTCGATCTTATTGTGAGGCGGAATAAAGGCGTAACCGGCGCCATTGATTGCAATACTTTTGAAACAAAAGAATTAAACCTGGCCAGCGGCTTACCGGCCCCATATTGGTTCAATTTTTTTTTAAAGGATGTAAATAACGACGGTTTGCCCGATATCGTTTTTTCTACTACCAACTATTCGGAACCTAACAGCCATGTATACCTCAACACTTCTTCAAAAGGCAATATCAGCTTCGGCGAGCAAAACTCTTTTGCCAATTTCGACGGCATACAGGCGGTAGAGGATATCGATAACGACGGCCGACAGGATTATGTGACGGCCTCAGGAATTTTTAGGAACAGGCTAACTGAAAACGAAACCCGTGTGCCCTATAAAAATTATGTCAGGTTTTACGGGCAGCCAAACAGTTTTTCGTTAGACCAACTGATGGATGTTGATGGCGATGGAAAAATAGACGCGTTTAGCGGAACATCAAGTACAGGCTTTTATATCAGGATGAACGCTGGCCAGCCCGGCATCATCAGCGATTCTACCTTTTCCTTTAAAAAGATTCAAAGCGAGGTAGGCCCTTATGGCACCTATTCGGGATACGTGATACAGGATTTTAACGACGACGGCAAATTAGATGTTGTTACGAGCGGGTCCTATTACCAAAATATCTCCACAAAAGATTCTGTTTCTTTTAAAGCTGCAACCAAATTACACGATGGAACTGCCTTTACCGGCTATGCCGACCTTAATGGCGATGGGTTAACCGACCTGCTTCTCCCTAAGGATGGTAACTCACTTATACAGCAGGATACCGCGCTTATATTTTCAAACAATGCCCTGCCAGGGCAGCAGCCGGTTTACAGCAAATCAACTACGTTTGCATTTAATTACGGTACGGATTTAAGCTCCCAACATACGGCCTATTTTCAATGCGTAGAAGATATTAATAACGACGGAAAACCCGATATCATTTTTCACGACAACGGCATAATATACATTTTTGAGAACCACATAGAAGAGGTTACAAACGACGCCCCGCTGAAGATTGCCGCCGTAACGCCTTTGTTCGGCCCTATAAATTCTGATGTTACCCTTACCGTTGACAACTTGAGTAACCAGCAAGGGCGCAACCAGGTTTACTTTGGTACACAAAAAGCTACCATAAAAAGCATAAGCGGCAATACGCTAACCGTATCGGTGCCTGCGGGAGCAGCTTATGGGCCAATATCGGTTTTGGATACTCTTACAAAACTAAGCGCTTATTCCAGCGCATCATTTGATGTAAAAGCCGGCGATGGAAAAGGTTCCGACCTTAATACCGGTTCTTTTAAACCCTTTAAAGCCATCTTAAGCTTTAAACCGTACGCGAACCTGAAGTTTTTTTACAGGGACGTTGATAATGATGCCAAAAAAGAACTTATATTTTTTAGCGACGCGGGCGATTATAAATCGAGGACAGAAACCGTTTATAAATTAAGCGGTGCCGATGCATCCAACAACCCGGTTAATCTAACGCCCGCGCATATAGTTAATTTTCTGAATTACAGCACGCAAAGCACTCTGGCTGATCTTAACGGTGATAATAAGCCTGAATTATTAGGTATAGATAAGCCCGCGTATGGGAATGACCTTGTTTCGGTATACGATAATATTTCATCAGCAACTTGCAGTATAGGCTTTATAAAAACCACACCGCGCCACCTTGCTACTTCCAGCGATTATATCGTTACCGATATAAACAACGATGGCAAACCCGACATTATTGGCTTTAATATGTACATCGGCCTTAACCAGGCAAAAAGAGGCGATATAAGTTTCTCACCATTCAAACTGATAAGCATGGATCTAAAGGAACAGGGTTATAACCGGATATCTGCAATGGTGGTGAAGGATATCGACGGCGATGGGTTGGCCGATATATTAGTAAACGTTGATGCAAATGTATTTTTATACAGAAACACCACCGCAACGGCGGATACGGTGACCTTTGCAAAACCGCTTGTATTGCTTAAAGCAGGTGGCGGAGGAATGGCTGCAGAAGACTTGGATGGTGATGGTAAGCCCGAAATGATAATAGCATCGCAGCTAAACGAAATAGCTATTTATAAAAACATTGGCTCGCCTGGAGTTATCAATGCCGGCACTTTTATGGCGAAGGTAGGCTTACCCGAAAAATATGTTTATAGCTCCACAATAGCAGTAGCCGATATGGATGGCGATGGAAAACCTGATATTGTTTTTGCTGAGGGGACTGACAAAAACCTCATCATATTACGCAATAAGATAACTGCCGGTGTTATTGATTCCACAGCATTTACCAATAGGGTGCAGTACGAAATGGATGATGTTATATCTAATATGATCGTAGATGATTATAACAATGATGGGCGGCCGGATATACTTTTAACCACCGGCGGGGCAACAACCGGTTTCCTGCAAAACAACATAGAAAGTTCGGGAATTGAGATTTTCACTTCTGCAGATGCGCTGATCTACACCGGTAATGCCCCAGCAATAGCTGTAGACGGTACTGTGAAAATAGTTAACGCAAGCGTTAATAAAATTATAGCTGCAAAGGTTAGCATCACCAATAATTACAGCCCCGGCAAGGATAAGTTAACATTCACCGGTAATAGTACAACTACAGGTGATATTACTGCCACTTACGATGCAACAACCGGTATACTTTCTTTTACATCGGCAGGCGGCACTGCCTTGTTAGAACAATGGCAGGCGGCACTGAGGGCTGTATATTTTGAAAGCACCACAAGCGCCCCACTTAACAGGCTGATCACTTTTACTGTAAATACATCCGTAGCAGAGAATTCTGCCGGCAGGCTTATTACTTTAAAAGTTATCCCGCCGCCGGTCCTGGCTTCTTTTTCGCCGGTAAAGGCAACAAAGGGTACGGTTGTTACGATAAAAGGCTCGGGCTTTACAAATGTTACAACCGTAACATTTGGCGGCACTAATGCTAAGTCTTACGCTATCCTGGCTGATACTGTGCTTACCGCGGTTGTTGATACCGGTGTTAGTGGGAGTATTGCCTTAACAAGCAAGTATGGAGCAGGCAACCTCGCAGGGTTTACTTATGTGCCGTTGCCGGTTATCAGTCCGGCAGGCCCGGTAACCATTAGCCCGGGTGGTAGTATTATATTAAAAGTAAATGCAGTTGACGGCCTCAGCTACCAATGGAGTAAAGACGGTGCCGGCATAGTGCTGGGAACCGGCATGGCTTATACGGCCACCGAAGCCGGTTCTTACACCGTAAAAACGGTATTGAACGGGCTGGCGCTGGTATCTGCTCCCGTTGTAGTTAGCACATTATTTACATTACCACCAAACAATTTTATTGTAGCAGCTACCAGTGCCTCTTGTAAGGGCGAAAATAACGGGGCAATTAATGTAATAGCAGCGCTAAACCTTGATTATACGGCATTACTTACCGGTGCAGGCGTAAGTAAGACGGTTTTGTTCAGTCGTGCAAGCGTGTTTAATAACCTTGCAGCAGGTACCTATAACTTGTGTATTACCGTTGCAGGCCAAAGTGCTTATAAGCAATGTTATACTTTAGTAGTTACCGAACCTAAAGACATATCCCTGTATGCTACTTTAAGCCCCGATAACAAGCGTGTTACTTTGAATTTAACCGGTGGCGATACTTATCATATCCAACTTAATGGCGTAATAAATACAACTACCGACAGTGTAGTAATGATAGATCTTACTCATGGCCGAAACAGTATTAGGGTAACTACAGACAGGCTATGCCAGGGCGTAATAGAAAGATCATTTAACCTGTCTGATAATTTAATCCCTTATCCCAACCCATTCGGTAATACGGTATATATTAACTTAAGTGAAAGACAAGTAAGTGCGGCCACGGTGGAAGTTTACTCGGTAATGGGCCTGCTGGTCTACAAAAAACAGTTCAGTAATCCGTCAAATGTTATACAAATCGATTTGCCTGAACTACAGATGACAGGAACTTACACCCTTAAGCTTTTGACTAACGGCGAGCAGAAGATATTTAAAATTATAAAGAAATGAGGCTTTACAGGTTTATATTATTAGTGGCTATCCTGAACATTGGCTGCGGAAAAAAAGCAGACAATGTAACAATTCCGCCACCTGCTAAGGCGGAATTGTTGCTTCCCGCTTCAAATTCGGCCTGTACAACCGGTATCGCAGTATCTGACGCCGAAAGTACGGTTACTTTTAACTGGGCAGTGGCAGAACATACTAATAGCTATGAACTGTATATCAAAAATTTGCTCACCGGCGTTTTAAGTAAGCACTTATCAACTACTAATGAAGCAAAGGTTACTTTGTTGAAGAGTACGCCTTACTCGTGGTACGTTATTTCGGCATCGGCAAAAGTAACCGAAACCGCACAAAGTGATACCTGGAAATTTTATAACTCAGGCCCTGGCGTGTTAAGTTATGCACCATTTCCGGCTGTTATCAAAGCCCCACTTTATAACCAGGTAATAAGTTCAGCAACGGTTGACCTTTCGTGGGCAGGCAGCAGTGTAGAAAATAACATCGCCGGCTATGATATTTATTTAAGCAGCAACGTCAACACTTTAGCGTTGCAAAAAAGCGATGTAAAAGATTTATTTTTGGTTAATATCGCTGTAAACCCTAACACTGTTTACTATTGGAAAGTAATAACGAAAGATGCACACGGCAATAAATCCGATAGCGGCATCTATCAATTTGTTACTAAGTAATTTCCCAGCCTGGCGCGAGTAAGCACCATTGACAAGAGATAACCTGATCAAAACGGAAGATCAGATTTACCTGGCTTTAGTGAACAAATATCCGTATTTATACGACCGGATTCCAATATTCAGATTGCAGCTTACCTGGGTATCAGCCATGAGTTTGTAAGTAATATAAGAAAAAACTCATCCACAACAAATAACGCAAATTTCATTTATTGAACTTGTTCAATGTTTTTATGCATTGGGTAGTTGCACCTTTGCACAATCAGCTATTGCAGAATTCTTCGGAGTTGAAAATAACAAAATAGCTGAACATGGGGACGTAATACAGGCTGCTCCTGATACTTCTGCCAACCCACACCCCATGTTTTAAAAACTAACATCTACATAAAAAATTAAAGCTTTGAAAAGAAAACATTTTTTAACGAAAAGTCTTTGGGGGTTAGGCTCTATTATAGCCTTACCTACTGTTATTTCGTCTTGTTCAAAAGATGAAGATGCAACTGATCCGGCTGCTTCGGGTGGTGGTGATTGTACTATTTCGCCAACCGAAACCAAAGGGCCATTCCCCATACAAACTCCAGCTCAATATGTAAGAGCAAGTATCATTGGAGACAGAACAGGAATTGCTCTTTTAATGACCCTGACTATACATGACCAAAGCAATGGTTGTGCTCCGCTTGCAAACGTACTTGTGGATGTTTGGCAATGTGATAAAGACGGATTATACTCTCAATATGCAACTCAAACTAATGCGAATTATTTACGCGGCAGGCAAACCACCAATACAAATGGGCAGGTGTCGTTCCTGAGCATATTCCCCGGTTGGTATCCGGGCAGAGCACCACACATTCATGTTGAAATATTAACACCGGGCGGAAGCTCACTTTTAGTAACGCAAATTGCCTTTCCGGTTTCCGCTTACACGGCGGTTTATGCAACAAATGGTTACAACGGAGCCCCCGATACCTCAAACACGCAGGACAGTATATTTTCGGATAGCCTAAATGGAAACATGGCTGATTCAATTACAGGAAATACTACCGATGGCTACACCTTATTTAAAACAATTACAGTAGCATAGACTTAACCGACGAACTTTACTTTGCCACAGCCCGGTGCGAGGTACGGCGCGCTGATACAACACAGAAAGCACCCTTTACTAAAAATTTAACGCCAAATATAGGCGGTGTTGTAACCAATGGTTATTTTCGCCCGTCTTGCATATATATATGAAACGTTTATTTTCTATTGCTTTATTTGTTGCTGCAGCAATGTGCGCCCAGGCACAGGTTTTTGATGGCATAGTAAAGGATGCCAAAACAGGCGAGCCCCTGCCCTACGTTAACGTAGGTATTATTGGCAAAGCCGAGGGTACGGTTACCGATGCCAACGGGCATTACAGTATAGGCTTAACTAATCATGATGCGGATAGCCTGCGCATATCTATGGTGGGGTACCGCCCGCAGTCGTTTTTGGTGGCCGATTACCGCAAGGGTTACAGCAACTATAAAACCATTAGCCTGCAGCCCGCCCTGCGCGAAATTAAAGAAGTGCGCATTACCAACCACAAATGGAAAACGGTGGTGCTGGGCAATACCACGCAATCGCAAAGTACTAATGCCGGGTTTACCAGCAATAAACTGGGCAACGAGATTGGCGCTATCATCAAAATAAAAAAGTCGCCCACTTACCTTAAAACTTTTAATGCATCCATTGCTTCAGACGTTACCGACTCGGTAAAACTTCGCCTAAACTTTTATACGGTAAAAGATGGCCTGCCAGATCAGCCCCTGCAAATGCAAAGCATTTTTGTAACCGTAAAAAAGGGCGACAAAAAAATAACAGTTGACCTTGAACCCTATTTTATAGTGGTGGAGGATAAGTTTTTTGTAAGCCTGGAGTGGATAAAAAATGCACGCGGGCATGGTATTATGTTTTCGGCAAGTTTGTTTAGCAGCGCGGTTATCTCGCGCGAAACCAGCCAGGCCAAATGGGTAAAAGAAGGCATAGCTGGCGTTGGTTTTAATGTATTGGCAGAGTATTAGCAATTAGCTATTTGTTTAATGCTATAAAGCGCTATATTTGCAACCCGGTAAAAAACATGACTTGGTAGCTCAGCCGGTAGAGCAACTGACTCTTAATCAGTGGGTCGAGAGTTCGATCCTCTCCCAGGTCACCTTAGACCGCAAAGCAGATTTAACACCTGTTTTGCGGTCTTTTTTTTGCTCAAAAACAGCCTTTACACTATCAAAAACGCAGATTGCATCATTTACAAAAAGAGTTCGATGTTGTTCTCCATCAAAAGTAAGTTTTTGAGGGAACATCGAACTCACTATATGCCTTTTCTCCTCAGAATCAGCACTTTGATATAATTGCGGCAATCTCGACAAATTTTTCAATGCCATATCGAGTAACGGTCCGATGCCTTCTTTTTTTGCAGACGAATCAACAAGCTTTCCTTCTAAAATTGTAATTTGTCGTTCGCTATCACTTTTGATCTTTTTGTATTCCGCACCGTCAAGGTCGCCGGCTAATAGCAAGTCCCTTGCCCTGGCAATTTTATCTTGATAATCGCTAAGTTGCTTTTTATAAAGTGCTATATCCCCTTTACCTTGCCCAACAGCAGCTTCATAGGCTTCTACGATAAGCGCCTTGTATAATTCGCAGACTGCGGGCTCAATTGCATGTTTTTTTAGCAATTCAATAAATTTTTCGTTTACTAAATTCGAATTGAACCTCGCGCCGCATTTAGAATTACAATGGTAATAATGTATGTATTTGGTTTTACCTTTCGAAGCACTACCACTCAAATTCAATCCGCATCTTGGACATATAAGGTATCCACGGAGTGGTAATTCATCCATTGACCGGATCTTAGTTTTGTTATTTCGTTTTCTACCATCTAAGACTTCAAGTACTTCATAAAATAAACTTTCCGAGATAAGAGCTTCATGTTGCCCTGAAACTAAATGTGCTTCCTCATCTTTAAATTGAGGGATAATAATTTTGCCACAGTAAACAGGATTGCGTATGATTTTCCAGAAATTTTTCCGACCCATTTCTAAACCTTTTAGCCTTGCTTCACGCCAAATTTGATCAATAAAGTAGTTGCCCGTGGCAAGTTGCTCAAACACCCACCTCATTATAGAAGCATTAGGTTCCTTTGGAGCTATGCATTTTCGACCTTGTGAATCTATCCTGTTTTCATATCCAACAAGTGCATGGCCCATCCATCTACCCTCTTTCCGCGCCCTTCGCATTCCATAAAAAGTGTTTAATGCTCTTCGGTCATTATCAACTTCAGGTTGAGCGAGATAAACCGCAAGCATAAGCTTACTTTCGGGTATCGACATATCAAGTGGTTGCTCAATTGCCTGAGGTTCCACAAAAAGATTTTTCAGTATGCTAATCATTTGATAAGCATCACCAGTATTTCGACTAAACCGATCCCATTTAGTAAATAGAACATAGTCAATATGCCCTTTTTTCTTTTTAAGGTCAATAAGTAATTTTTGCCATTCTGGTCGCTTAAATGTTTTTGCAGAATAATCCTCGAAAATTATATTTCTAATTTGTATATCTCTCAGATTACAGTACCTGGTTAGCACTTCTTCCTGGCTTCTTTGCGAGTAACCTCTATCAGCCTGTTCATCTGTGCTTACTCGAATATATAAGTCGGCAATCTTCATTTTTTAAGGTATTCTTTCACCTCTAATTTAGCTAAAACGCTTAGTAATTCCAAGATATTTTTTGCCTGCTTAAGAGAAACGTCTAGCCCCCCTTTTTTCAAAATCTCTTTGGCCTTCTCAGGAGTAATTTTAGATCTTAATCCTGAATCAGCTATTTCAGTATCCATAATTTCAAATATGGAATGACTTGGTAACTTAATTTGACAAGTGTTTCGGTAGTACCGATGTATTCACTTTATTTCTAAAATAAAATCTAACACTGGGCGAAATAAAATGAGGATAATTTATATTTTCTTATATTTTTTTTGCTTTAACAGGGGTGCTATCTCATTGGTCAGCTCCACATAAACTTCTATGCCGCCAACTCCCGACGCCATTTAACTACATAGTATTTTAAGAATCTTCCTCGGCTTCGCTAAATTCATCAATACCAGAAAATATGGCAAGACCAAGGATCAGGTTTAAACTATAATGGATTATAGCATTCTTAAGTAAAATTCGAGCTTCGTAAATTTGTCGATCTTCAAATTCGTTAATTTTATCCACATATCACCTTTTGTAGATGAATACATTAATTGAGTTGGTGCAAGTTTACGGGCTTTGGATGATTTTTATTATCGCGTTATTAGAGAGCGTTGGCTTGTCACTTCCTGCATTTGCGATTCTTATTGTTACAGCTGCAGTCACTCCACCTGACACCATTGATATAATTTCACTTATACTCACCGGAATTTTAGGATCTTTGATTGGTGATATTATTTTATATTTTGCCGGTAAAAGACTTGGAACAGCCATTCTTGGAAGACTGTGCAGGATTTCGCTATCTCCTGACACTTGCGTAAAAAGCAGTGGAAATGTTTACTGACAATTATTTATTCATATAGGTCAGGATATTGATTTTTAAATCGCCGCTAAATAGCATTTTAATGCAATAAATTTTGCTGGCGTTGAGCGATCGCATGTTATTATCAATTTTGATAGAAGAATAATTTTTGAAAATCATTTAATCACATTGCAGTTTTTATTAAAGATTTTACCTTTTTCAGTAGTATAGGTAGGTTTTAAAACGGCTTTATATTTTTTGGCTCCGAGTAATTCCGTTACGGAAAGTGACATCGTTTTGTAGAATGTAACCCGCTGGAATGTCTGCGTTTTTCCACGTTTGCAGGACTTTGAGTTTGGTTCGCAACCGGTTCAAACCTGGCAGATCAATAATGATGCCGGTATTGAAGGCCATTTTTTGCTCCCATTTTATAGGCACTCTCCAGCCTGTGCTGACACACATGGCATCAGGAATTACAGCACAGTAAATATCCGAATAATTGTCCGTATCTGACATAACCTCGTCCACGGGCCCGCCAATTTTCGATACACCTTTGTGATATAATAATTAAAATTAATCACAATGAAAAAGTTTAAAAAAGTATTGCTCATCTCTTTGTCGACAGTGATTGTCGCAGGGGCTGCACTTGTTTTATTGCTGCAGCCGATCATCGCCCTCGGCCAGCTACCCCCTTATTCGGGCGATAACAAATTTGAATGGAAAAAGCCAGTCTACGATCCATCAAAGAAAACTGTATTGGTTATTGCCGATAACAAAGTGACAGAGATGTTTGATATGCTGGCACCCTTTTACCTGTTTAATACCACCGGAAAATTAAATGTATTCATCGTTGCTAAAGAAAAAGCACCAGTGGGCATCAAAAAGAACCTCTTTATTTT
>NZ_CAMLOV010000040.1 GCF_946481715.1 uncultured Mucilaginibacter sp.
CTGCTTGCTCCGCCTGCTGCCTTTGCTGCTCGGTTTGTTGCTGGCGTTGCTGGTGCGCTTGCTGCCGTTGTTGTTCCCGGGTCTGCTCAAGTTGCTGGCGTTGTTGGTCGGTTTGCTGCCGGCGGCTTTGCTCAATTTGTTGTTGAGCCTGTTGGCGCTGTTCTTCGCTTTGCTGCCCACGCTGTACCTGCATTTGCTGGCGTTGTTGTTCGCGGGCCTGGCGTCGCTGGTCGGCCTGTTGAGTTTGGTTGTTCACATCGGCAGGGCGCCGTGTGGGCCTGTCGCCGTTAACTTGCTGCCCTTGCTGTACAGTTCCTCCTGCATCGGCAGGGCGCCTGTTAAAGCGGCCGTTGTTACCACCTGCTTGCTGCCCGTTTGGTGTATTGGCACCGGGGCGGTTATTACCGGTACGTACAAACCGGCTATTGTTAGAGCGCGCTTCGTTAGCCAATCTGCTTGCGTTTTCGCGTTGTGTAACTACACCGGCCCGGCCATTGTTGCCACCAATACGCTGCGTAGGGTTTTGCTGCCTGTACGCTGCGCCGTCAATTACCCTCGATGGGCGTGCATTCCTGTCGCGGCGTATATCCGGGCGGTAAAAATTAACAGAATTGCGATTGAACGTATTGCGCGATGGCCGATCGGTGTTATTTATCGTGTAAACCCGTATCCGGCGTTTATTATAACGTTGCATCTCGTCGAGGCGAGGGCCTGTAAAGTATGTGCGGTTATTATAGCGGTAGGTATTACGAATAAAATTGCTCCGGCGGTAAATATCCCTAACCCTTGCGTACGGAACGCAATAGTTATAAATATTGGTATAATTGATATAGCCATACGGCGCAAACGACCAATAAAAATCAGGGGTGGAATAGGAGTTGAAATAATCGTCGTCATATGATGCGTTATATGCAACTTCGGGTGTCATCGGTGCCCAGCCATAATAGCCATCGCCATCCTTCCAGTCAACCCAGGCGGGTGCCCATTCGCTGCCGGGTACCCATTCCCAGCCGTAGTAATCATCGTAGGTCCAACGGCCGTAGTGGAAGGTTGCCCATCCCCATTCGTAATCAGATACCCAGGTGTTGCCATAAGAGGTATACACCCAATGCCCGTTAGTTACATACGGGCGGAAATCCTGATCCACATCAGGCACCCATACGTCGCCATATTTAGCATCGTATACCCAAGTGCCATAAGGCGCCAATTGGTCGTAAAACTCCTGTGTGGAGATATATTGCCCGCCCTCATCTTGTGCGGAGCTCTTTGCAGGGGCAATTGCCATTAATATAATGGCTAAAAGTGCTGTCCCCCATATTTTGGTTAATATTTTCATAATAAATTCAAGTAAGATAGGCTTATATTAGGTAGGACTATGCTAAGTATAAAACGTTTAAACAATAAATAGTTTTAAGCCTTATATTGTATAACAAATCCGTTGCATATAAATTTTGGCCGTTAGGCCGTTTTCTGCCCTATCTTTTTAATAATTTTACAGCAATTAACCCAATACTTATGAGCACAGTGAACATCCCCCGCCTCGACTTAAACACTTACATAAACGGCAGCGCAGAAGAAAAAAAGCAATTCTCTGACGCTATCGGCAAAGCCTTTAATGAAACCGGCTTTGTTACCGTAACCAACCACGGTTTAAGCAAGGAGCTGATGGACAAACTATATGAGCAGGTAAAAGCCCTGTTTGCCCTGCCCGAAGCTGTAAAGCAACAATACGAGATACCCGAACTTGCCGGCCAGCGTGGCTATACCGGCAAGAATAAAGAAACCGCTAAAGGCTTTAAAGTGCCTGATTTGAAGGAGTTTTGGCAGATAGGCCAGATAGATCCCGAAGCAACCGCCAGCAAGGAAGACTACCCCGATAACATGGAGGTTGCCGAGCTGCCCGAGTTTAACACCACTACCGAAGAGGTTTACAAGAAGCTGGAAGCGGCCGGCAAGCACCTGTTGCGCGCCATAGCCGTTTACCTGGAACTACCCGAGAACTACTTCGATGATAAAGTAGCGCACGGCAACTCCATCCTTCGCACGCTGCATTATTTCCCGATAGAGAACCCGGATGCATTGCCGGATGATGCTGTACGTGCCGGCGCGCACGAGGATATTAACCTGATTACCTTGCTGATAGGCGCCAGTGCCGACGGACTGGAGCTGCTTACCCGCGAGAATAAATGGTTCCCGGTTACGGCGTTTGGGGAGGATTTGGTGGTGAACGTTGGTGATATGCTACAGCGCCTTACCAATAACAAACTAAAATCAACCACGCACCGGGTGGTGAACCCGCCGCGCGAGCAAATGAAGAACTCCCGTTTTTCGGTACCGTTTTTCCTGCACCCGAAATCAACTATGGATTTAACCAGCCTGCCGTCTACTATTGATGCGGAGCACCCTAAGGTTTACACCGATATAACCGCAGGGGAGTACCTGGATGAGCGATTAAGAGAGATAGGGTTGAAGAAATAAGTTACAATAAAGCCGGCCATCGCCGGCTTTATTGCTTAAGCACCCAGGGCAATGCAACTGTACGAATCGTACAGTTCGTACAATCTCGTACAGTTCGTACAATTTTTCTTGCAATTCGTACAGTTTCGCACAAGTTCGTACAGTTTCGTACAAATCCGTACAGTTTCGTACAGCAAAAAAACGGTTTGCGGAAATCTGCGTTTTTCTGTGGTTTTTCGGTGTTTTTCTGTGGTTTTATCGCGCTTAACTGCGGGGGGTAAAAAAACTGAAATTTTCGTTTTTCCGGGGACTTAGAGCCATGCCCGTAGACCCAAATTGCCCGCAGTTTTACTACTCCAATACCACCTTCTGATGCTGGTACGGAATTTCGATATTGGCAAAACCTTTTTCCTTCAGCTTCTCTGCAAAGTGTTGCTGTACCTCGTACTCGCCGTGCACTAAAAACAGCTGCTTTACCATTTTGGGGTCCTGGCAACTGAGGAAGTGGAGCAAGTCTTCATAGTCGCCGTGGGCACTCATGCTTTTGATGGACTGTACTTCGGCATTCACCTGGTACTGGTCGCCAAAAATATGCACCTCCTTTTCGCCGCGGGCAAGGCGGCCGCCCAACGAGTTTGGCTCAGCATAGCCCACCATTAATATGGTGTTCTTTTGGTTATTGATGTTGTTTTTAATGTGGTGTTTCACCCGCCCGGCCTCTGCCATGCCCGATGAGGAGATGATAACGCACGGGCGCACATCATCGTTAAGCGCTATAGACTCCTGGGTAGACTGCACAAACTTCAGCCCCTTAAAGCCAAAGGGATCGGCATCTACCTTCATTACTTCCTTTACATCTTTATTGTACACCTCCGGGTGGTCTTTTAATACCTGCGTAGCTTTCTCCGATAGCGGGCTGTCTACATAATAAGGCACATCGGGTAATTCGCCTTTTAATTCTAAGGCATTTAAAGCATAAAGCAACTCCTGGGTACGCCCTACGCTAAAGGCGGGGATAATTACCTTGCCTTTTTTAACCTCGCAGGTGTGTTTAATAATTTCCAGCAGGGCATCCTCAATAGGGCCTAAATCTTTATGCAGGCTGTCGCCGTAGGTCGATTCCAGCAAAATATAATCTGCCTGGGGGAAGGTTTGGGGGCTTTTCAGCAACAGGTCGCCATAACGGCCAACGTCGCCGCTAAAGGTGATGTAGGTTTTCTTGCCGTTCTCTATCACCCTGATGTGTACCGCCGCGCTGCCCAGCACGTGCCCGGCATCGGTAAACTTAAATTTAAGGTTTGGCGAGATATGGTACGCCTCGTGGTAATCTACAATTTTAAACTGGCCAAGGGCCTTTATTACATCATCCTCGGTATATAAAGCCTCCAAAAGCGGCTGGCCATTGCGGGCGCGGTGCTTGTTGCTGTACTCCACATCCTGCATTTGTATCTTGGCGGAGTCCATCAGCAGTATCTTGCAAAGGTCCATGGTAGGGGCGGTGCAAAATATTGGCCCTTCAAAACCCTCGGCCACCAGGCGGGGTATCAACCCGCAGTGGTCTATATGCGCGTGGGAGAGGATCAGGTAATCAACCTTTGCGGGGTTAAAGCCAAAATGCTCGTTCATCTCTTCGGTTTGCTCGCCCATGCCCTGAAACATGCCGCAATCTAAAAGTACACCTGTACCATCCTGTAAACGTAAAAGGTGCTTGCTGCCGGTAACATTACGGGCAGCGCCGTGAAAGGTAATATCCATTTATATTTGGTTGTGGATTTGAAGAACCAAACATGCGCATAAAAGTTTAATAAATAAAAAACTAAACTTTTAGTTGTTAATTTGGTTTTTATATTTTAACTTCGTTTAACTAATAAGTTAGTTTGTATTATTATGATG
Organism: uncultured Mucilaginibacter sp.; assembly: GCF_946481715.1. Next base: position 4,351 of record NZ_CAMLOV010000040.1, read on the forward strand.
GAAATTAAAGACTTGACCCGTGCCGAGGAGCAGATAATGCAGGTGCTTTGGCAGCTAAAAAAGGGCTTCGTAAAAGATGTGCTTGATGTATTGCCCGAGCCAAAACCCGCTTACAATACGGTATCAACCATTATCCGGATTTTGGAAACCAAGGGCTTTGTGGGGCATACCGCCTACGGCAAAAGCCACGAGTACCACCCCATAGTAAGTAAGGAGCAGTATAAAAGCTTTGCCGCCGATAAACTGCTTACGGGCTACTTCGATAATTCGGTAAACCGGATGCTTTCCTTTTTTGTGAAGAAGGAAAAAATAGACCTGAAAGAGGCCGATGAGATCATGAAACTGATTGAAAAACTTAAAGATAAATAGTTATGGCTTGGTGGCATTATTTATTCCTGGTAAATATTTACCTCACCCTGTTCTTTGGCTTTTATGCGCTGCTTTTACGCCGCGAAACATTTTTTCAGCTCAACCGCATTTATTTGGTAGGTGCGGCGCTGCTGTCGTTCTTTATCCCGCTGATACAATCAGAATGGGTGAAAAACCTGTTTATTACGCAAAAGGTACAGTATGCCTTTTATGGCACGGGTACCGATATTAATATTACCGCGCTGGCACCTATAAAAGATACGCCTTACACGCTTGGCGAAGTGTTTATAATGCTTTACCTGGCAGGCGTAATATTGCTTGCCCTGCGGCTGATGTGGCAGTTTGTACAATTACGCAGGATAATAAAACAGGCGGTGCCATCAGTCCCATATTCTTTCTTTAACAAAATAAACATTGCCGAGGATACCCAAAGCAAAGAGGTTGTTATGGCGCACGAGCAGGTGCATGCGAAGCAATGGCACTCGGCCGATGTGCTGATCATCGAAGCGGTAATGATCATCAACTGGTTTAACCCGGTGGTGTACCTGTACCGTTTTGCCATTAAGCATATCCACGAATACATAGCCGATAGGCAGGCCATCAAAGCCGGCAACGATAAAGCGGAATATGCTTTGCTGCTGCTAAGCCAAACCTTTAATGCCCCGGCGCACCACTTAGTTAACCCATTTTATAACCACAGTTTACTAAAACAACGCATTATGATGTTACAGAAAAACAAATCGCAACGGGTTAAATTGTTAAAATATGGCTTATCGGCGCCATTATTTATACTGATGCTGGTACTTTCATCTGCTACCATCAGCAACAGCAAGGCTATCGAAAGCATTCATAAAGATGCCGAGGAACTGTTTTTGCAACCGGCAACTTCTGTAGTGCCTGATAAAGATGCCGAAGAAGCTCCTTTAACCCGCGACGCAGATAAAGCAACCGCTAAAAACTTGTTGTTAAAAGAAACTGTAGCGGTTATAGACACCAACAAAAAGGGTGTGGTTTACACTGCGGTGCAAACGCAGCCTAAATTCCCCGGTGGCACTGATGCGTTTGCTAAGTATTTGGCAAAAACAATTAAGTACCCAAAAATTGCCCGCGAAAACAACATACAGGGCCGTGTGATATTAACCTTTGTGGTAGAGAAAGATGGGGCATTGAGCGGCGTGAAAGTACTGCGCGGTATTGGCAGCGGCTGCGATGAGGAAGCTATCCGTGCCATAAAAGCATCCCCAAAATGGATTGCCGGCAAGCAGGGCGGCAAAAAAGTGCGGGTGCAATACTCGGTACCTGTAAATTTTGCAATTGCTGATAAGGCGGCAGCGGTTAAAGTGCCGCAAACTGACCTGAGCGGGGGGCTAACCGAAGCAATATTTACGGCCGTTGAGCAGCAACCCGGTTTCCCCGGAGGCAACGAGGCTTGTGCTAAATACCTGTCCACCAATATCAGGTACCCGGCAGATGCCCGCAAAAATAAGGTACAGGGCAGGGTAGTAACCAGCTTTGTGGTGAACAAAGATGGCACCATAGGCGACGTAAAAGTACTGAGGGGAATTGGCTACGGTGCCGACGAAGAGGCCGTACGCGTTATTAAAAACATGCCTAAATGGTACCCAGGCATGCAAAACGGCAGGGCTGTAAATGTGCAGTACACGTTGCCTATATCGTTTACTTTAGACGGCAGGCAGCTAAACCTGCAGGGCAAGGCCGATCCCGCCACTTACCCTAAAACCTTCAGCGCAGTAGCCGGAAGTGTTACCACCTTAAAAACCAGCGACGGCACCAGTCTTATACAGCTAAAAGGCCCTAATAAGCCATTGTATATAGTTGATGGCAAAGAGGTGGAAGATTTAAGCGCCATTAACCCTAACGATATACAAAGTATTAATGTTACAAAGGACGCATCAGCCACCACAGAGTATGGCGATAAAGGAAAAAACGGCGTTATCTTTGTTACAATGAAGAAAGCAAAGTAAATTTATATAGTTAATTGTAACCAAAAGCCGGTGGATAAAGATCTGCCGGCTTTTTTGTACTAACCTCGCTCACCACCCATTAACCACGTTTGTCAAGTAACGGGGGTACGGGGGAAATATCTTCTGTAGCATGAATTATGGGAATACTTTACTGCTTAACCTGCATTTTATCCTGGGTGGAATCTTATTAAATTCAATAATATCGAATCAACCACAAAAGGCTTTAGATCAAAATATAGGGCTTCGACCGGCAACCGGTTGCAATAATCAATTCGTAATATATTTGGCGGAAATCAATAACAATAAGGTACGGTCGGCTTTTGCCTCATCGTAGTTTTCTTTCAGCAATTGGTTAATATGCTTGTTTTTCAGTTTTACAGCGGCCATTTGTAGAATTTGGAAGGATGCCATTTCTACGCTTTCGATATTTTGGAGATAAAAAATGATGGAAAGGTCACGAAGTTCCGGTTCGCCTGTTTGTTCATCGATAGCTTCAAATGCGTCTTCGATAAGGCCTGTAAGGCCATGGATACTCCCTTTGGTAACTTCGGCATCTAATATGGTGTAGATCACCTCCATCCTTGCAATTTGCTTTTCTACATCTTCAACCGTTTCGCAAATGGCTTGTTTAAGGTCTGCAAATTGAACTTCATCTAAAAGCCCAGGCAATTTGGATACCAGGTGAAGTTTGGCCGCATAAATTCGGTCGAGGTGTTTGATGAAAAAAACTTTAAGTTTTTCCGAACCTAAATTTATCTTCTTCCAGGAGCTGTGTTTGTTAGGCTGTTCAGTCATAGCGGCAAGTTATGCTGCTAAGTTATAAATTCTTTCACTTTTGTAAGCAGTTGGTAAATATCAAATGGTTTATTGACGAAAGCATTTGCCCCACAACTATTCGCCAACAGCTGAATATCTTCTTCTGCGGAGACCAGGATTACGGGGATTTTTTCCAAATCCAGTTGAGCTTTAATTTCGGAGCAAATCTGCGCACCCGACTTTTCAAACCCATTTATCCTAACATCGAGTAAGATAAGATCGGGATGCAGGATCTTTATTTCTTCTACTGAAGTTCCTGTATTAAACAGTATAGGTTCATATCCTTCTTCACCAAATATAATATCAAAAATAGACAGTATATCTTCGTCATCATCAATCACCAGTATGCGTTTTCCCATGGCTTGTTTTACTTACTAATAGTCAAAAGGCATTCCATAAAAAAAAATTCGTAATTAAAGTAAGTCCAGCACATCTATACCATAAACTTCCTTAAATAACTTGCTGAAGTGTGCGCGGGAACTATAGCCGGCAATGTTAGAAATTTCGGTTACTGTACGGTATTTCCCTGATGCAATGGCCTCCCAGGCTAACTGTAAGCGGATGATGCGCACCAGTTTATTTGGAGTAATACCCAGTATCTGGTCCACCCTCCGGTATAATTGCCTGTCGCTCACCGCTAACTCGCTACTGATCAGATTCAGGTTCAATTGCAACTTACCCGTGTACTTCCTCACAACGGCTTCAAAACTGTTTAACCAGTGCTGATCAGATTGCGAAGGCTCCTCATTCCTGCTTTCGTTCGCATTAATTTTCGGCCGTTGATGGGTTTTAAGCGGGCCTGTTTTGAATTCTTTTTTGAATCTTTTCTTATGGTCATCATTGATCATCTCCAGGATAACCGAGATCCGGTCATATTCTTCCACCTGTTTGCGGTAGGTAATATTTTTTGCGATAGCGAAAATCAGTTTGTCCCGTTTAATAGGCACGGATGTCCACGAGAGCCAAATTACCGAACCGTCTTTAGCGATAAACCTGTTTTCGAAATTCAATAGTGGTGCGCCATTGATTAAAATAGTCCGTTTTTGAGCGGTTATGGCCTGATCATCCGGATGAATAAACGAATTGACAGGAGAGGCAAAAAGTTCTTGACTGGTGTACCCCAAAGTTTTTAATACAGCGATGTTTATCTTTTTAAAATAGCCATCATAACCTGTCACGCACAGCAAATCTGGTGATAATTCAAAGAAATATTCCAAATCGAAAACAGCACCCGAGGTAGTCGTATTCATGCCTATAAAATGTTAAAAATGATGAACGCCATGCCTGAAATTTTAATTCGATACCAGATAGTACGAACCAAATACTATTATAGATTAAATTGTTTTTAATTAAATACGTAACAACTAATTATGGCAGTTTTGAATACATCTTTGGCAGTTTTGTGAACGAGGTAAAAATTATTTTTAGTAATTATAAGCCGACTCTATTTTTGATGTGCCGGTAGCTTACATTATAATCTACTCAAGCATACAGGCATCATCAATATGCACAAATGAGTTGCAAGCTGCAGAAGGTCCATTGCCGCCTGGGCGAGATTACACGGTGGTTGTTTTGCGCCGATAAAAGCATTAAGCATCTTTTGCGGGAATCGCAGGCCTTATAAGAGTTTTTCAATACGTTCAAGAGATAGTTCTCCTCGCTAACGATTGGCCGGATGCCATGTTGGTGTATTGGGAATGAAAGCGGCCGAAAGCAACCACACACAACTATGTCATCCCCTACGTACTGGAGCAGGGCGGTGGAAATGGGTTAAAGAAGAGCTTCTGCGCCATGATTAGCGGTTATGCAAGGACGAATTGCATGCCACATAAGATCTCTCCCTCGCTATCGCTTGGTTCGATGAGATGGTGCTAATTTGAATCCATATCGCTAAATTTATAGCATAAACCTCCCCTCAGTATGAACCTTAAACTATTACTCCAGCTATCGGTATTTGGGCTAATTATGGCCTTTGGCACTATATCCCTCATCCCCGAAAATATTGAGCCTATTTTTTGGGTGCTGATATTTATTTTTTGTGCGGTGGTTATAGCTAAAGCATGCCCCGGCAGGTATTTTTGGCATGGCTTTTTGCTGAGTTTAATAAACAGTGTTTTGATAACCACAGTGCATACCATTTATTACGATAAGTACCTGGCACACCACCCTAATATGGCCTCGTTTGAATTGGGCAGGCACCCGCGTGTAATGCTGATATTAATGGCACCTGTATTCGGTATCGCGTTCGGGCTAATACAGGGTTTGTTTGCCTTTATCGCCTCAAAATTTGTGAAGAAAAATTAACTTACTGCAAATCTTTCGTCGCCTGGGCTTCCTGGCGTTCGCGCAGGTTGCGCATAATTTTGGTAAAGCCGCGGTGGTTATCCTGTTCATCGTATAACGGAAACACCAGGCCGCTGCCCCAAAAGCGGCTGCCATCTTTGCGCATGTGGTAGCGCTCGTCTATGGCGCGGCCGTTTTCTTTAGCGCGAATTAACTCTTTTTTGTCCTCGCCGGTGGCGATATCGTCCGGCGTGAAAAATATTTTGGCGCTTTGGCCTATTACTTCTACCTCTTTGTAACCCAGTACGTTTTCGGCACCCGAATTCCAACTGTTAATGTCGCCATTTTTGTCGGTAGTGATCACGGCATAGTCCTCCAGGCTTTCCAGCACCTGGTGAAAAAACTCCTCGCTCATCCTAAAGTAGCTATCGTCGAAAATATCCTGGCCGGTTATGCTATCGTTTATGGTTTCATAATCAAGCACAATAGCCGTATCGGCTATGCCGGCCGCCATCACCATAGGTTCGCGGGTAATTTTATAAAAGGTTTCGTAACCTTCGGGCAGGTTATAAAGCTCTGGTTTTTTGCGTACGGGTTTTAAAGTAAGCACAGTTTGCATAGCTGGCTCAGATGCTGTACTCGCCAGCAGGTAGGTGTAGCCTTTTTCAATCAGGTCGCCAAGTAACTGCGGGGTGAATGAGATTTTCATGGTTGATGGTATAGGTACAAAGAGGCCCCGGATGTGCCAGGGCCTAAGTTTTTAAGGTATTTATACAGCAGTAGGCCTGCGTATAATGCCTAATAAAAATGCAATAACAGCTATAACTAACAGCACATGTATAAGGCTGCCTGCTGCGGTGAAAAATACGCCAATTGCCCAGCCTATAATGAGGATAACGGCAATGATATACAATAATGAATTCATAGTTTATGGTTTAAAATGTTTTATAGATAGTATGCTGGTTATATCATAAATAGCGTGCCAAAAAACTTGTGCGGGTAATAACGCAAATTAGATTCCACCGTCATTGCGAGGTACGAAGCAATCTCCCAATATGCAGAGCCCCTTGCATATCCGCTTTGCCTGCGTAGAGATTGCTTCGTACCTCGCAATGACGTGAATTTATACAGTTGATTATTAATACCTTTTTACTCACTCACCAGACCCAACGAAGAACACAAAAACCGGCCTTGTCCTGTTCGGCAACCACTGAAACTGCTGAAGCACTGCCTTTCATAGAACAGGGCGCCGCCGGCACTTTTCTTTGGTTCGTTTCTTTTGGTGTCAAAAGAAATGAACATCCACAGGCTTGACAAAACCTACTGCCTCACCTAACGAAGCACAACAGAACGGCGCCACTCTACACGTCATTGCATTTTTTTCCAGGGCCACTCTGGTGGATACAGCAATGACGCGGTGGCAAAAAAAAAGCCCCTTGCTGAACATCAGAAGGGGCTTGTATTGATTAGTTTATCTTAAAGCTTCAACCATTTTTTCCTCACGGCTAATTGTTGCGCGGTTGGGTTTGGCAGTTCTTCTGCCTTAAATTGTACACGGTTGTTGCGCAGTAAAGTAACCGGCAGGGTGTAGGGTTTGCCATCGCGTAAAACGGCAACGGTAATTTTATCGCCAACTTTGCGGCCGTTCATCAGGGTGGTCATATCGGTAACGGGGGTGCCATCAACTGATACAATTTCGTCGCCCACATTTATGCCGTCTATCCAACCCGCACTGCCACGCAGTACCATGCTTACAATTTTTTTGCCTGTTGGTACATTGCTTGCAGATACCCCAAGGGTTGGGTTATTGCTGCCCGCCAGTTGGTCGGTAAGTTTGTAACCGGCATAAGCAAGATATTTGTTATAATCTATCGGCGCTAAGCCATTGATGTATTTAGCATAAAAATCGTCCAGTTTTTTGCCTGCAAATTTCTCAAAGGCCAGTTTAAACTCGGCATCGGTATAACCGCGTTTTTTGCCCTTGTAATAGGTGTTGTACATGTACTTCATGGCATCATCCAACGATTGCTTGCCGCCGGTGGCGTTCATGATCTCGAGGTCTAACAGCATCCCTATAACAGCGCCTTTATCGTAATAAGATATACCGGTATTATAGGAATTTTCGTTAGGGCGGTAGGCTTTTATCCAGGCATCAAAACTTGCTTCGGCCAGGGGCTGTACTTTGGTGCCTGGCTGGTTCTCTACGGTATTAATATCGCCTATGGCATCTGCCAGGTAGCTATCTACCGAGTAAATATCCGCGTGGCGGCGTATTAAATTCTGGTAATAGGCGGTAAAGCCTTCGGCTATCCACAGGTTGGTGGTGTAATTCTCGTTATCGTAATCAAACGGGCCTAACACAATAGGGCGCAGGCGTTTCACATTCCAAAGGTGGAAATGCTCGTGCGCCACCAAGCCTAAAAAGTTAATATAGCCACCTTCGGTTCCATATTGCTCGCGGCTGGCGCCCAATACGGTGGAGCTTAAATGCTCCAAGCCACCGCCGCCACGTGCGCGGTTATGAACGATGAAGGTGTAATGCTTATTAGGGTTCTCGCCAAAAACAGCAGTTTCTGCTTCTATTACTTTCGCCATATCTTTCTTCAGGCGTTCTTTATCGTAATTGCCGCCGCCGTACATGGCCACTTCGTATTTTACGCCCGCTGCATCAAAGCCAAAAACATCCTGCGTACCTACTTCAATAGGAGAATCGTACAGGATATCAAAATTTGGCGCGGTGCGGGTAAACTGGTCGCCGCCAACCGGCTCAAGGCTGGTTGATACGGTTGTCCAATCCTTGTAAGGGATAATTTTAATGGTTGATGGCTGGTTCAGCATCCCTTTGGGGTATAAAAATATACCGGTGGTTGATAAAAAGCCATGCGTAATATCCACAAAACTGGTACGTACGGATACCTCGAAGGAGTAAACTTTATATTTTACCACCACAGTTGATACGCCTGCGGTATTGATATGCCAGGTGTTTTTGTTTGTTTTTGGGGCAGCCACATCCTTGCCGTTTGCTGTGGCGGTAAGGCTTTCTATATTTTTTGCAAACTCGCGCACCAGGTACGAACCGGGTGTCCAAACAGGCATTTTAAGGTCGAGGGTGGCTTGTTTTAGGCCGCTTACCGTCATCTCTATATCGGCATAGTGGGCTTGTGCTTCGGGGAAGGTTACTTTATACGCTATTTTAGCAGGGGGGGCAACCGCAGCGCCGGCCGTGGAGATTTTCATAACTAACAATAATAAATAAGCCAGGGCTAATGGTTTAAAACTTTTCATGGCTGCAAGTTATAAATTTTTATGTTTTTTAATTGCAAGGCAAAAAACTGCACAGTTGTAAAATGGTTGATACAAGCAAGCAAAGTACGGGCTAAGCGGTTAGTTTTGCGGAGATTATACATGAAGGTTTATAGGCATAATGGCTTATATTTACCGCGCATACCCTAATAATATGATGACCAATGCAAGTGCTTTTTTATTTATTGATAAACCCATCACCCTGCCAATAAGCCAAACATGAAAACTAAATACATTATCTACACTTTGCTGGCTTTATTGGTTGCCTTCCTTATTTATAACAAATATTTTAGCCAGCACGCTAAAGAGCGCGATGCCCTAACTGCGAGTGGCCCAGGCGGCGGAGGCGGCCCCAAAGGTGGCAAGGACGGCGGCAAGGATGCAAAAGGCGGCAAGGGCGGTAGAGCCAACCCGCCGGTATCTGTTGTGCTGATGGTTGTAAAAGATACCGCGGTAAGCAACCAGATAGATATTACCGGTACCATTGATGCCAACGAAAAGGTAAGCCTGATAAGCCAAACCGCAGGCAATATAACCGGCATATACTTTACCGAAGGTACCAAAGTAAGCAAAGGGCAGCTGCTAGTAAAAGTTTACAATGCCGACCAGCAGGCAGCCTTGCAGCAAATTAATGCGCAGATGGTACTTGCCCGCGATATTAATAACCGCAACAAGATATTATTGGAGAAAGAGGCGGTAAGCAAGGAGGAGTACGAAACTTCGCTATCATCCCTTAATGCTATGAAAGCGCAAGCGGATGTTATAAGGGCGCAGATAAGCCGTACCGAAATACGTGCGCCGTTCTCGGGCACTATTGGTTTGCGTAACGTTAGCCCCGGTGGTTACCTGTCGCCATCTACGCCCATCGCTACTATTGTAAACATCGACCCGGCAAAGGTTACCTTCTCGGTGCCCGAGCGTTACCTGCCTATTATTGGCAAAGGCAGCAAGGTGAAGTTTACTATAGAAAGCTCGCAAAAGGAGTTTTCTGCAACGGTGTATGCCATTGAACCCGCGTTGGACGCAAATTCGCGTACCATAACCGTACGCGCTAAAGCGCCAAATGTGGGTAATGTGCTTACAGCAGGTTCCTTCGCCAAAATAAATTTAACGCTTGACCAGATACCTAAAACCATTATGGTACCTACCGAATGCGTGATACCGGATTTGAAAAGCAGCAAGGTTTATGTTTACCATAATGGCATAGCCGAAGCCAAGTTTGTGAAAACCGACCTGCGTACCGATACCAAGATCCAAATTGTAGATGGGCTGAAACAAGGCGATAGCGTTGTAGTATCGGGGCTGATACAGATCCGCCCAAAATCGCCATTAAAAGTCCTTAAAGTTATTCAATAGCATATGAGTTTATCGTCCGTAAGTATAAAAAGGCCAGTTTTGGCAACGGTGATGTCGGTTGTTATTGTCGTATTCGGCGTAATTGGCTATACATTTTTAGGGGTGAGGGATTTCCCCTCGGTAGACCCGCCAATTATATCCGTATCAACCAGCTACTCGGGCGCCAACGCCGATGTAGTAGAGTCGCAAATAACCGAGCCGCTGGAGAAAGCCATTAACGGCGTGCCGGGCATCCGTAATATATCGTCCACCAGTTCGGTAGGCTCAAGCAATATCACGGTAGAATTTAACCTGGATGCCGATTTAGAAACCGCTGCAAACGATGTGCGCGATAAAGTGAGCCAGGCACAGCGCCAGTTGCCGCAGGATATTAACGCCCCGCCGGTGGTTACCAAAGCCGATGCAAGCGCAGATAACATTATTACCCTCACCGTAAGCAGCGATAAGCGCAACATTATGCAGGTGAATGATTTTGCCGAGAACGTGCTGCAGGAAGGCTTGCAAACCATACCGGGCGTAAGTACCATTAATATACAGGGCCAGCGCCAGTACGCCATGCGTTTATGGATAGACCCCAACAAACTTTCGGCACTGGGTTTAACGGCTACCGATATTGGTACCGCCCTAAACCGCGAGAACGTAGAACTGCCCGCAGGTAAAATTGAAGGTAATAATACCGAGATAACCATACGCGCACTGGGGAAGTTAACCAACGAAAAAGATTTTAATAATCTTATTATCCGTGCGGATAGCAACCGGGTAATAAGGCTGAACGATATTGGCTACGCCGTGTTGGGTTCTGCCAATGAGGAAACCTCGCTAAAGGAAAGTTTTATACCGATGGTGAGTTTAAACGTGGTGCCGCAGCCCGGTGCCAACTATGTGCAGATAGCCAAAGATTTTTACATCAGGCTTAAGCAGATACAAAAAGACTTGCCACCGGATATTAAGGTGAAGGTTGCATTGGATAACACAAGGTTCATCAATAACTCGATAGTGGAGGTGAAGGAAACCCTGCTGATATCCTTTGTACTGGTGGTTATTATTATCTACCTCTTCTTCCGCGATTGGCTCATCGCGTTCCGCCCGCTGATAGATATCCCGGTATCGCTGATCGGGGCATTCTTTATCATGTACATCTGCGGTTACTCCATTAATATATTAACCCTGTTGGGCATTGTGTTAGCCACCGGTTTGGTGGTGGATGATGGTATTGTGGTGACGGAGAATATCTACAAAAAAGTAGAAGCGGGTATGGAGATCAGGCGGGCTGCCTTCCAGGGCTCGGCGGAAATCTTCTTCGCGGTAGTTTCTACTTCGGTTACACTGGCGGCGGTGTTTTTGCCTATCATGTTTTTACAGGGCTTTACGGGCAGGCTGTTCCGCGAGTTTGCGGTAGTGGTGGCCGGCTCGGTGTTGATATCGGCATTTGTGTCGCTATCCTTAACACCGATGCTTAACGTTAAGCTGATTCGCAAGAGCCAGAAAAAATCAAGATTTTACGAGAAAACAGAGCCATTCTTTGTGGGCATGACTAATGGTTACACCGAGACTTTGGTGAACTTCATGAAGACGAAATGGGTATCGTTTGCGATAATTGGAGGCTCGCTGTTACTAACGGGCGTGCTGTTTAAAATAACCCCATCGGAGCTGGCCCCGCTTGATGACCGTAGTTTGCTGCGTTATTCGGTTACCGGTTCGGAAGGTGCAACTTTCGAATACATGACGCGCTATATGGATAAAGTTGCGCAGATCGTAGCAGATTCTGTTCCCGAAGCAAATGTGAATTTGGAGATCGTATCGCCATCCTTTGGTGGCGGTGGTTCGGCCAACTCTGGCTTTGGCCGTGTTGGTTTGGTACCGCCCGATAAACGTAAGCGCACCCAGCAACAAATAGCCGACTTTTTAAATAAAAAATTGCGTGCCATGCCGGATGCAAGGGCCATTGTGGTGCAGGAACAAACCATAAGCGGTGGCGGTAGCGGTGCGCGTACATCATTGCCCGTGCAGTTTGTTATCCAAAACCAGGACTTTGAAAAGATACGTAAGGTACTGCCCGATTTTTTTGCAGAGGTATCAAAAAGTCCGGTTTTCCAGGGGACGGACATCAACCTTAAATTTACCAAACCCGAGCTTCGCGTAACAACAGACCGCGACCGCGCCCGCGACCTTGGCGTTTCGGTAGAGGATATTGCGCAAACTTTGCAGCTTTATTACAGCGGTGGCCGTTTAGATTATTTTTTGATAAACGGTAAGCAATACCAGGTAATAGCCCAGGTAGACCGCGCCAACCGCGACCAACCGCTGGATCTGAAGTCGGTTTATGTGCGTAGCACAAGGGGCAACCTGGTACAGCTGGATAACGTGGTAAAAATAGCCGAAAGCGCAACGCCGCCTTCTATATACCATTTTAACCGTTACAAATCGGCAACCGTACAGGCGGGGCTTGCGCCGGGTAAGACTATTGGCGATGGTATTGCCGAGATGAACCGCATCTCTAAACAAATGCTGGACGAAACCTTTAGTACCGCGCTTAGCGGCCCATCGAGGGATTACTCGGAAGGTTCATCAAACATTGCCTTTGCATTTTTATTCGCCTTGTTGCTGATATACCTGGTGCTGGCTGCGCAGTTTGAGAGTTTTGTAGATCCGTTCATTGTGATGCTAACGGTACCATTGGCTATATCGGGGGCTTTCCTGTCGCTTTGGCTGTTCGATCAAACCTTCAACATCTTTAGTCAGATAGGTATCATTACCCTGGTAGGGCTGGTAACCAAAAACGGTATTTTGATAGTAGAGTTTGCCAACCAGCGTATGGAGGCCGGCTTAAACAAGTACGATGCGGTGGTTGAGGCTGCAACATCGCGCCTTCGCCCTATATTAATGACCAGTTTGGCCGTAGTGTTGGGTTCGGTACCTATTGCATTGGCGTTGGGTGCCGGTGCAAAAAGCCGTATATCACTGGGCATCGTAATTATTGGCGGGATGTTGTTTTCGCTGGTGCTTACCTTGTATGTAATACCAACCATGTATATGGTGTTTGCATCAAAAACCCGTAAAGACCCGGATGAAGAAACCGAGGAAGAGGCGGCGGCAATCCATCCAACGCATATTATTATTCAAAAACATTAAGCAGTAAAATGAAGATAAAACATATAATAAGCTTAATTTTTTGCTGTGCTGCTATTGTAAATGCAAAAGCGCAGGATGCTCCATTGCTTACTTTAAAGGATGCGGTAGAGATAGCCTTAAAGAATAACTATAATATCAAGTTATCGCAAAATAACGCTGCTATATCCGGCAATAACGTAACCTTGGGCAATGCAGGCTTTTTACCGACGGTAACAGGTAACCTTACCCAAAACAGCAGCATACAAACCACCAAGCAAACCCGCAGCGATGGTACGGTGAACGACATAAAAAATGCACACAACAGCAATTTAAACTATGGCGTAAACCTTAACTGGACCATATTTGACGGCTTTGCCATGTTTGCCACTTACGACCAGCTAAAACAATTGGATAAACTGGGTGCTATCCGCCTGCAGGATACCATCCAAAGTACCGTGGCAAACGTTATCAATACGTACTACAACCTCATCAGCCAAAACGAGCAGATAAAAGCTCTGCGCGGGGCGATAGATATTTCGCGTACGCAACTGCGCTACGCCAACGATAAATTTACAGTCGGCCGGGTTTCGCGGCTTGATGTGTACAATGCTCAGGTAAATTTAAATACCGATACCGCCGCGCTGATAGTGCAATTGCAGCAATTTAAATCCAGCAAGATACAGTTGAACCAACTGCTGGTTCGCGACCTGCAAACCGATTTTTCGGTAGGCGATACCATCGTGGTAGACCGCTCGTTAGTTTTGGGCGAAATCATTGGCAAAGCACAAACCCAAAACCCGGGCATCCTGTCGTCGCAAATAAACAAACGCCTGGCAGATATCAACTTGAAACAGGTACGCAGCACCCGTTACCCGGTGGTTGGGCTTACATCGGGATATACCTTTTCGCGCAGCAAAACACCAGCGGGCTTTACGCTGCAGCAAAATGCACATGGCCTGGCTTATGGCGTTACGGCATCAATCAATATCTTCGACGGGCTAAACCAGTGGAGAAGGGAACGCAACGCGAAATTGCAGATAGATAACGCCGACATCGATTACAAAAAAACAATGCTGGAAGTGGAAGCACAGATAAGCAATTTTTATGCTTCGTACCTTTCGGGGATCGATCTGATCAGGATAGGGCAATCGAACGTTGAGCTGGCGCGCAAGAATTTAGAGATATCTTTAGAGAAATACAGACTGGGCAACATCACCCCGCTGGAGATCCGCGAAGCACAACGCAACTACCTTGATGCACAATCCACCTTTTTTTCGGCACAATATCAAAGCAAAATGGCCGAGGTTACGCTTAAACAAATAACTAACAGTATTAATATTCAATAAAGTATATTTAATTGCTTTAAAAGATTATTTTTGAACATGCCTGTCCGCTATAAACTTTGCTTGCTTATTGATGATAATTACATCGATAACTTTGTGACGCGCAAGATTTTAGAAAGCGGCAATTTTGCGGATAGCATTATTGTGCAGCAGTCGCCCCACGATGCCTTAGCTGCAATGAAACTGGGGACGATAAAGCCGGACGTTATTTTTTTGGATATCCGCATGCCCGACATGACCGGCTTTGAGTTTTTGGACGAGTACGATAAGCTGGAACTGGGTACTGAGCACCCGGTAAAAATTTTCATGCTATCTTCCTCGCTGGATCCAACAGATATGACCAATTCTTTAAACAGCAGGCACGTAACGCAATTTATACATAAACCACTTACTTACGAGGCGCTCGAAGAACTTAGCACATGATATTAGTAGCAGATAGCGGGTCTTCCAAAACAGACTGGCTGCTTTCGGGACCGGATGGTGAGCCAAAAGCGTTCAGGTCGGTAGGGTTAAACCCGTACTTCCTCACAGAAAAAGAGATCCTAAAAATATTACAGGAACAGATAACCGACCTGCTGCCATACGCCCCCGAAATAGATGAGATATACTTTTTTGGCGCGGGCTGCTCCAGCCCCGACAGGCACGAGATCGTATCCAACGCGCTGAGCGCATTATTCCCTCAATCATACATTAGTGTAGACAGCGACCTTTTGGCCTCGGCATACGCCACCTGCGGGCACGAGAAGGGCTTTTGCTGTATCCTCGGCACCGGCTCAAACATTTCCTTCTTCGATGGTGAAGAAATACACGACGGGCAACACGGGCTTGGCTATGTACTTGGCGACGAAGGCGCGGGTACCATCATCGGCAAAACCCTCGTAACCGATTTCCTATACGGTAAGATGCCACAGGAGATACACGATAAATTTTATGAGGCTTACCATTTAGATAAAGAGGTGGTGATAAAAAACGTGTACCAAAAGCCGGCGGCAAACTCTTACCTCGCTTCGTTCTCCCGCTTCATTAGCCAGGCGCGCAATACCGAATATGCGCAGGCACTGCTCAGAAACATCTTTCAGGAGTTTGTAGATACCAACATCAAATCGTACCCACAATACAATAAGTTCAAATGCCATTTTGTTGGTTCCATCGCTTTTATATTCTCCACCGAACTAAAAGCGGTTTGCGAGGAAAATGGTGTGCATGTAGGAAAGATCATAAAACAACCAATAAACGATTTATTGGAGTTTATGGTGAAAAGGAACGGGTAGTTAATCCATCGTGTCGTAAACTACCCTTTACTTGTCGCCTTCGCAGCCCCTAAACAATTTCTCGGACCCCGATATTTATATCATTAAATATCAATGTAATGAGGAAGCTGATTTTAAAGATGGAAACCACTCTCGACGGCTACGTGGAGGGAAAGAATGGCGATATGAGCTGGATGCAATTCGATGATGATGCAACATGGGCCGAGCTGTTTGATATGCTAAACGATAAGGTTGACCTGTTCCTGCTTGGCCGCAACATGTGGCACGGATACCGCGACTATTGGAGGAAAGCACTGGCAGAGCCTGACAAGTTTTCGAAACACGAAGTAGAATACGCTAAGCTTGCAGAAAAAACGCCGCATATTGTTTTCTCTAAAACCCTCAAAGAGTCCGGCTGGGAAAATACAACCATCAATAGCGGGGACCTGGAAGCTGAAATAAAAAAGATAAAAGCATCCGACGGGAAGGATATCCAAATTGTGGGCGGTGCTGAGTTTGCAGCATCCATGCTTGATACGGGATTAGTAGACGAGTACCGCATATTGGTAAACCCGGCCATAATTGGCGGCGGCAAATCATTTTTCCACCAGATAAAAAACCGCCACTCGCTGCAACTAACAGAAGTTAAACAGCTCAACGGCCGGGTAGTGGCATTGGTTTATAAGCAACTGGATACTGACAAAAAGTAACTGCTGTTTGGTACTTGCTTTAGCAAAAAAGCAATCAGGTCGATCTCAGGTCTTTTTAATGGCCTCATGGATTTAAATGTAGCTAAGCCGCCGCGACTTTTTTCTTCAAAAATTGCTTTATCAACAAAAAAGCAATCCCCAGCACCGCTAAAATACTCCCGATTTTTGGCAGGTAATCGCCATACGCTACGTAAAAGGTAATGTCGCTGTTTAGGTTGATATCCTGCTTAAGGGCAGTTTTTACCCACCAGGCGCTGTGTTGCACCACATCGCCACGCTGGTTGATGAAGGCCGAGATACCCGTATTGGCCGAGCGGCATACCCAACGGCGGGTTTCGATGGCGCGTAGCTTGGCGTAATCGAGGTGCTGGTCTTTACCGGATGTGTTTTCCCACCAGCCATCATTAGTAATAATGGCGATAAACTGCGAACCCTGCCTTACCGATTTGGCAATCCACTCGCCCCAGATAGATTCGTAACAAATAACAGGCGTTACGCCAATGCCGCTTTGCGCGTATAAAACGCTTGGCTCGGGCTGGATGGTGTAAGCGCCTGTTGCCCCGCCCAAATGGGCAAACACAGGTTTCAGAAAGAATAGCGCATTGGCAAAAGGCAACGACTCTGCCCCCGGCACCAACCGCGATTTATGGTAGAATTGCACTTTAGCCGAATTTTCGATATTGATTGCCGTGCTGTAGCGGTCCCAAAAACCACCATCGGGGAGAGGCGAAGCCGTTTTATTTACAAGCTTATCGTAAAAGCGGTAGGTTTCGCCGCCGGTAAGCACATTGGCATTTTTGTACTTGTAGAGAAAGCGCCTTACCTGCAGGTAATAATTATTTGTTAAAGCACGGTCCTCATCTATTGGCTCAACAATAGCGGTTTCGGGCCAGATAAAGAACTCGGTATTTGGCTGCGCCAGGGAATCTGATAGTTGTGTAAGCGTCTCTATCTGTTTAAAAACAGGTATAGAACCTTGCTTTTCGTACGGATCGATATTAGGCTGGGCAACTACAATATTAGCAGGGTTTAACTGTTCCCGGTAACTGTAGTATCGGGTTAGTGAAATAGCTATGGGCACTACCAGCACCAGTGCAACTGCAACAATTAACTTTAGCCGCGTTTGTTTTAGCTGTGCTTCCCGTAACCCCACGTAAATTAAAAACAGCAGGATGTTTACCATCCATACCCAAATGGTACCACCATATACCCCGGTATACTCATACCATTGTACCCATTGGTGAGATACGGCGAAGCCGTTCCCAAGGGTCATCCAGGGGAAGTTGAGGTCCCAGCTTTGGTGCAGGTATTCGTAGCCTATCCAAAAACAAACCAGACCGATGAGCCCTATGGTTCGGTTGGTTTTTAAACGCAGGCGGTAATAAAGCCAGCAGGCGGTGCTCATTAGCAGCGGCCCCAGCATATAAGGTATCAGTGAAATGGGCGCGGCTATTACCGGGCCAATCATTTTAAGCGAGTTATACACCCAATAAACACACAAGGTGTTCCAAATAACAAACCCAATAAATGTGGCATTAAATATCTGTTTGCCTTTTTTTGCCGAGGTGGATTGGATAATGTTTTCCATCATCAGCAACATGGGCACTAACCCAATAAACAGCAGTATAGTGGTATAGGGGGTAGGTGGCCAGGCCAACCAAAGCATTAAGCCGGAAAATATAGATAGGGGAAGGTTTTTTTTCATCAGGTGGATTTTTTTGCCGCCTCACCGGCAAACTTATTGGCGTTAAATTCCTGGGTTTTACCCCGGGGGATAGTGAGGGAGGCCCAATTATTATCGGCAATCATTTTGGCTATGAATACAATTTGGCCAATATGGTATGGGTAGTGAGCCAACTGCCGGTTTATGGCATCGGTAACTGTATGCTTTTCGCCACGGATAAAAATATCGGTAGCCCAATTACTTTCGTTTAAAGAATCCAGTGCGCCGAACAGGCAAGCCCAACCTTCGTTCCATTGGGCCATCAGTTCATCGCGGCTTAGTGTATTGCTTTCAAATTCGGCATCCCGTTGCCGCCAGGGCTTTTCGCCGTCGCTTATTAAAAAGTCTGTCCATCGCGATAGCATATTTCCCCAAAGGTGCTTTACAATGGTGGCAATGCTGTTACTTTCGGCATTATATTGCCAAAACAGTGCATCATCATCCACCTGCGCCATGGCGCGTTCGCCTACCGATTTATAATACTCAAACTGTTTACGTGCGCTTTGCAGGTAATGGTCCATATTAATACTAATCTTCGTCCTCGTCGTTGCTGTATTTTCTCTTTTTCTTATCCACTTCAACAGGTGCAGCTCCCGCAACACACATTACAAACTCGCCTTTTAGCGGGTGTGTTTCAAAATAGGCCTTTACCTCTGTAACTGTACCACGCACGGTCTCCTCAAACATCTTGGTCAGCTCGCGCGATACGGATATCTGCCTATCGGCACCCCAAAAAGTGGCCATTTCTTCCAGCGTTTTTAATAAACGGTGCGGCGATTCGTAAAGTATCAGCGTACGTTCTTCGGTGGCCAATTGTTTGTAACGTGTTTGCCGCCCTTTTTTCAGCGGCAAAAATCCTTCAAAGCAAAACTTATCGGTAGGGAAGCCCGAGTTTACCAGTGCCGGCACAAAGGCAGTAGCACCGGGCAGGCATTCCACGGCGATATTGAACTTTAAAGCTTCGCGAACGAGGAAGAAGCCGGGATCGGAGATAGCGGGGGTACCTGCGTCAGATATCAGCGCTACGTTTTGGCCCATCAGCAAGAATTTGATGATCTCGTTACTACTTTGGTGTTCGTTGTGCTGGTGGTGCGCAAACACTTTGTTCTGGATCTCGAAATGCTTAAGCAAAGGGGCAGAGGTACGCGTATCCTCGGCCAATATCAGGTCGGCTTCTTTTAAAATACGGATAGCCCTAAAGGTCATGTCCTCCAGGTTGCCGATGGGTGTGGGTACTAAGTATAGTTTACCGGTTGGTGTTGGGTTCATCGTTATAGTGGCAGTAGCAGTTGCGGTGGCAGTTAATATATTTGCAATTAAAAAAAACTGCTGCTGCTACCTAATACTGCTACTTAAAAAATATCTTTGCCTAAAAATTATAATAATGCTGCAAGTTAGTTATATCCGTGATAACAGGGAACAGGTTTTGGAACGTTTGGCTGTAAAAAATTTCAAACAGCCCGAATTGATAGATGAGGTGATAGCGCTGGATGATAAACGCCGCCAAACTCAAACGCAATTGGATAACGTTTCGGCCCAGTCTAACGCAGCTGCCAAGCAAATTGGCGAACTGATGCGCACAGGCAAAAAAGAAGAAGCCGAAGCCATAAAAGCTAACACCGGCAAGTGGAAGGAAGAAGGCAAACAACTAAGCGAGCAACTGAGTGCCGTTGAACAAGAACTGCAAGATAAAATAGTGTTGCTACCCAACCTGCCTCATTCTTCTGTACCAAAAGGCATCACGCCCGAGGACAACGAAGTGGTGCTGGAGAACGGCGCCATCCCTGAATTGCCTGCCGGCGCGCAGCCGCACTGGGAACTGGCGACTAAATACAATTTAATTGATTTTGAACTGGGTGTGAAAATAACCGGGGCAGGTTTCCCTGTTTATAAAGGCAAGGGCGCCAAATTGCAACGTGCGCTCATCGCTTTCTTTTTGGATGAGGCCGAAAAAGCCGGGTACGACGAAGTAATGCTGCCGCTAATGGTGAACGAGGCATCTGGCTTTGGCACCGGGCAATTACCGGATAAGGAAGGGCAAATGTATTTTGTAGGGCAGGATAACCTGTACCTGATACCAACTGCCGAAGTGCCTATCACCAACCTTTACCGGGATGTAATATTAAAGGGTGACGAATTGCCTGTACGGAATACCGGCTACACACCATGCTTCCGCCGCGAGGCAGGTTCTTATGGTGCACACGTACGCGGGCTTAACCGTTTGCACCAGTTTGATAAAGTGGAATTGGTACAGGTGGTACATCCCGATACCTCATACGATGTATTGGAGCAAATGAGCCTGCACGTACAAGGCCTGCTGCAAAAGCTTGGTTTGCCATACCGCGTGCTACGCCTTTGCGGTGGCGATATGAGCTTTACCGCTGCCCTTACTTACGATATGGAAACCTGGAGCGCCGCACAAGGCCGCTGGCTGGAAGTATCTTCGGTATCAAATTTCGAAACCTTCCAGAGTAACCGCCTAAAACTTCGTTTCCGCAATGCGGAGGGTAAAACCCAATTGGCGCATACGCTTAACGGCAGTGCTTTGGCCCTGCCACGTATTGTGGCTACTTTGTTAGAGAATAATCAAACGGAGAGAGGTATTAAGATACCGGATGTGCTGGTGCCGTATACAAAGTTTGAGTGGATAGATTAAGCTAA
This sequence comes from uncultured Mucilaginibacter sp., assembly GCF_946481715.1. The sequence continues at coordinate 25,261 of NZ_CAMLOV010000040.1, forward strand.
AAACCTCCCGAACGTCATTGCGAGGAACGAAGCAATCTCCAAATTTGCAAAGCGGTTGTGCTAAGCTTAGAGATTGCTTCGTACCTCGCAAAGACGCGGTGGAGATAAAACGAGGAAAAGCGGCACAAGGGCCGCTTTCCTCGTTTATAGTTAACTTTTACATCCCTTTATTTATCGCCTCATAAATGGCATCCTGGATCCTTGGCCTGATGTTGAGACTGCCTAATTTACTGCTTACATTGGGGTGCACGCGGTTGGACAGGAACACGTAAACCAAATTATACTTAGGATCTACCCAAACGCAGGTGCCGGTAAAACCAGTATGGCCGTATGCCTGGTCGGACGCCAATTGCGATGGATATTTATGTTCCGGTATCGGGTCCCATCGGTCGAAACCCAGCCCGCGGCGGCTTATAGTGCTTTGTTTGGAAGTGAACAGGTCAACCGTTTCGGGCTTGATGTACTGCACACCGCCGTACGTGCCACGGTTCAGCATCATTTGGTACATAATGCCAATATCGTTGGCGCTGGCAAACAAGCCGGCATGCCCGGCAACGCCACCCATCAGGGCGGCGGTTGGGTCGTGTACATAACCGTCAATTAAAGTGTGGCGGTCGGTTTTATCATTCTCGGTAGGCGGTATCCTGTCCGCAGGGAAACGATGCAACGGCAAATAACCGGCGGTTTGCATGCCCAACGGGTTATAAAATTGCTGCTGCACGTAGTTGTTGATAGGGGTAGATGAGATAGTTTCTACAATCTGCTGCATAATGCACATACCCACATCGCTGTATACATATTGCCCGCGCGTTTTAACAGGCGAGTTCAGCATATCGGGCCACATCACCTCCTCAAAATAATTCTTCCGCAGGTAGTAGTTCTCATTCACTTTAGTAGGGAAGTTGGCAGATGAATCTACACTGTAATCGGTTGGCTTTACCTTGGTGAAGGTTTGTATATCGGGTATCAAACCTGCCTGGTGCTCCAAAATTTCGCGTACGGTTAAGGGGCTTTTGTTGCTCTTGCGCGCCAAGCCAAGGTAAGTACCGGCAGTGGAATCCAGCGCAAGTTTGCCCTGGTCGTAAAGCTGCATGGTTTCCATGGTGGTGGCAGATATCTTCGTCATCGATGCCACATCGAAGATATCAGTTATCCTGTCGGGTATCTCGTTCTCGTAGGTATGGTAACCGTAGGCTTTATTAAAAATTACCTTGCCATCTTTTATCACCATTACCACACAACCCGGCGTTGCCTGGCTGCTGATGGCCTCCCGGGCAATTTTATCTATCTCGTTTAAATTATCGGTTTTAATGCCTGCATCTTCGGGCACGGTATATTGCAGGCGCGTTTTTGCGCTTAAGAAACCATACCCATTTTTGTATTTAGGTGTATAAGTTCTGCTGAGTTTTTGTGTAACAGGCACCCCGCCAAATATGGCCTGCGCACTGTACACCGCCGATACCGGCGATAGCCGTGCCGACCACAGTACCGGTCCTGTAACATCATTCAACTTTACCAACGATGCCGCGCTGCCCAAAAGCGATACCACCACCGTTTTTATTTTTTGATTGGAGTTGATAAAATCGATGATCTGCGGGTTATTCAGGTCGGCATCTGCCAGCTGGACAATAAGCGTATTGTAAAACTTGGTATCCAACGATAATGCAGCAAGGGTTTTTACGCCGAGGTAATCGCTGCCGTTGAAGGGTTGCGCTTTGGCGTACTTGTTTAATAAACTGTCGAATGCTGCTGTATAAACGCTCGAAAAATGAATGCTGGCTATTTTGGCAACATCGAGGTTTTGCAGTGGAACCACCTGCTTCTCGTTATTTAATAGTACAGTGCTTAGTTCTGCTGCTTTCTGCTCTTGTACAAAAGCTTTGCCGGTAAAGGGTGGGTTTTGCGCACATGCCGAATTGAAAATGATAAACCCCGATAGAAGCAGCGTATATAGCCCCTGCTTATTTTTGCTCATAAACCTTAACACCATTTATATATGTCTTTATTACTTTCACATTTGGCAAATCGCTGCCATCCACCTTCATAATATCTTTATCCAGTACCACAAAATCGGCATATTTGCCAACCTCTATACTGCCTTTCTCTTTTTCCTCAAAATTGGCTTTTGCAGCCCAAACGGTCATACCCTTTAAAGCCTCGGTACGGCTAAGTGCGTTTTCCATTTGAAAGCCGTGCGCCGGCGAGCCCTTCAAGTCCTTACGCACTACTGCTGCATAAAACGTGTACATAGGGTTAATATTCTCTACCGGGAAATCGGTACCCAAAGGTATCCACCCGTTTTGTTTCATTAGGTCTTTATAAGCATAGCCGCTTTTTAACCTTTGTACGCCCAGCCGGTTTATTGCCCAGGCCATATCAGATGTGGCATGTGTGGGTTGTACCGATGGGATAATACTGTATTCGCCAAAGTATTTTACATCCTGCGGCGATACGATCTGAGCATGTTCAACACGCCAGCGCTTGTCGTTTTTGCCTTTTAATGCAGCGGCGTATACCTGCAATATCATCCGGTTGGCCGAATCGCCAATAGCATGGGTACACATCTGGAAACCTTTGGCGGCAATTTTGTTGGCCACTTCTTCAAAATGTGCTTTGCTGCTCAACAGGAAACCGTTCCAGTTTGCTTTGTCGGAATAGGGCTTCAACAAGCATGCGCCTCTGGAACCCAGCGCACCATCGGCATACACTTTAAAAGCGCGAACGTTTAAGCTTGGGGTTTTATAGGCACCACGTTTAAAAAGGTAGTCGTAGTTTTCTTCTTTATCGGCCAGCATCAGGTACATGCGCATTTTCAGGTCGCCTTTGTGCTGCAGGGCGGCTATGGTGCTTACCAGGGTATAAGGTACGCCACAATCGTCTACAGTGGTTAAGCCAACGGCAAAGCAATTGCGTTGCGCGGCTAACAGGGCCGATTGCACCGCTTGCTCGGTCGGCTCGGGTATTTTGCGGGTTACTATCCCAACGGCGTTGTCTACCAGTATGCCGGTCAGTTTTCCGCCGATGGTTTCTATTTGGCCCCCTGTAATGGTTTGGCCGGGTTTAATGCCTGCTATATTTAAAGCGGCCTGGTTGGCAATGGCGGCATGCCCGTCAATCCTGCTTAAAATAACCGGGCGTACGGGGAATAACGAATCGAGTTTTGCTTTATTGGGGAATTGCTTAACCGACCAGATGTTTTGGTCCCAGCCGTTGCCAATGATCCATCCCTCGGTATTTTTACGGGCGAAGGCGCTTACGGTATCTACAACAGCACCCCAGCTTTTGCTGCCAACCAGTTTTACCTCCTGCAGGCCAAGCCCGTATTCGTAAAAATGTGCATGGGCATCAATAAAGCCCGGGTATACAGGTTTGCCGCCGGCATCAATGGTTTCTTTAGCAAAGTATTTTTGTTCGAGGGTATCGGCGTTGCCAACTGCTATGATCTTGCCGTTGCTTATAACAAAAGCGTTGGCGGTAGAGAAGGCGCTGTCGACCGTATAAACCAGGGCATTTTTAACAAGCGTATCGGCATTATATTCCTTTTGTTTGCACGCAGCAATAAGGATAAGCAGCAGGGGCCACAATTTCTTCATAAATAAACAGGCGGATGTAAATTGATAAACGTAAATACTATATACAAGTATGTAAAGGTAAAGTTATGCAATCAAATAATTAATTTAGCATCGAAAATGATCCCGACGTAGTCGGGAGAAGGGAAATACGTTTACATGCCAGATATAATACAGCTTTTACCCGATTCGGTAGCCAACCAGATAGCCGCAGGCGAAGTGGTGCAACGCCCCGCATCTGCCGTAAAAGAATTGATAGAGAACGCCATAGATGCAGGTGCAGATAAAATACAGCTGATATTAAAAGATGCCGGCAAAGCGTTGATACAGGTTATTGATAACGGTTGCGGTATGAGCCTTACTGATGCCCGTATGTGCTTTGAACGCCACGCTACCTCAAAAATACGCAAGGCGGAGGACCTTTTTGCCATCCGTACCATGGGCTTCAGAGGCGAGGCCATGGCATCTATTGCCGCAATTGCGCAGGTAGAATTGAAAACCCGCCGCCACGAAGACGAACTGGGTACCTGTATTTTTATAGAGGGTAGCGAAGTACTGAGCCAGGAACCCTGCTCGGCAAATACGGGTACATCTATATCCATCAAAAACCTTTTTTATAATACGCCTGCACGCCGTAACTTTTTAAAAAGCAACCCGGTGGAGATGCGCCACATCATCGACGAGTTTCAGCGCGTGGCGTTGGCAAACCCGCAAGTGTTTTTAACCCTGCACCACGATGGGCAGGAAGTTTACCACTTGCCAGCTACAGCTTTAAAACAGCGCATTATTCATTTGCTTGGTAATAATTATAACCAGCGTTTGGTGCCGGTAGAGGAGGACACCACCATCATCCGCCTGAATGGTTACGTAGGGAAGCCCGAATTTGCCCGGAAAACCCGCGGCGAGCAATTCTTTTTTGTGAACAACCGCTTTATAAAGGACGCTTATTTAAACCACGCGGTGCTTACAGCTTTTGAGGAGCTGCTGCCTGATGATGCTTACCCGCTGTATGTGCTTTTTATAGATATCGATCCATCTAAAATAGATATCAACGTACACCCTACTAAAACCGAAATAAAATACCAGGACGAGAAGGCCATTTACGCTATCATCCGCTCGGCGGTAAAACGTGCACTGGGCAAGTACAATATTACCCCCACGCTTGATTTTGACCAGGAGAACAGTATAGGCCATTTGATAAGCCACAAACCCTTCGAGGAAATTGTGCAACCAACTATAGCCTTCAACCCGGATTTTAACCCCTTCGCAGCGGAGAAACGGCCGGAACGCGAATTGCCTTTCCTGCGGAATAACGGCGGCAGCAACGACCAGCGCTCAGCCATCCCAAAAAACTGGGATACGCTTTACGAGATTGCCAAAAAAGAGGAGAGCCTGCAGCACGAGATGCACGGAGAGCAAAGCACGTCTGTAAATGAGCAGGAAATTACAAAATCGGGCGAGAAGCAATTCTTCCAGGTGCATAGCCGGTTTATTTTATCGCAGATAAAATCGGGATTCATGCTCATACACCAGCAATGGGCGCATGAGCGTATTTTGTACGAGCGCTTTTTGCACCAGTTGCAAAACCATAGCGGGCTTAGCCAGCAAAGCTTATTTCCGCAATCGGTTACACTAAACAGCAGCGATTTTGAGTTATTGAGAGAGCTTTTACCCGATATACGAGCGCTTGGTTTTGATATACGCGAGTTTGGCAAAAATACCGTAGTAGTAGAGGGTATCCCGGCGGACATAAACAACGCTAACGAGCACGAACTGCTGGAACATTTGCTGGAAGGTTTTAAAAACAACCTGGCTATTTTAAAGTTGGATAAACGCGATAACCTTGCCCGATCGCTGGCGCGCAATGCTGCCATAAAAACCGGCGTAAAGTTATCTATGGAAGAAATGAACCAATTGATTGACCAGCTTTTTGCCTGCCAGATGCCAAATTTGGCCCTGAACGGCAAGCCCGTAATTACTACCTTTACGCTGAACGAATTAGCCGAAAGATTTGAAAAATAGCCCCAAAGGCTTTAAAAACACTTTATATAGAACATGCAATCACCATTTGCCAATTTAACACCGGTTGTTAAAAACCTTATTATCATCAATATTATTTGCTACATCGCCATGTTTGCACTTGGCGAATACATAAATTTAGTAAAATACTTTTCTGCATTTTATTTTAACTCGCCGAATTTTAAACCTTGGCAGATCATAACATATATGTTTATGCACGACCCCGGCGGCATATCGCATATTCTGTTTAATATGTTTGCCTTATTTTCTTTTGGGCCGATATTGGAATCTACTCTTGGGTCAAAGAAATTTTTCAACTTTTATTTTATTACAGGCATAGGCGCTTTGGTATTGCACATGTTTGTGCAGGGCTTGGAAGTGCACAACCTTATCGGTTCTTTCACATTAGGGGGAGTTGATCCAAACAAAATCAGCGAAACGGCACTACAATCAGTGTACGATATCTATCGAACACCAATTTTGGGTGCATCGGGTGCTATTTTTGGGGTATTGGTTGGCTTTGGAATGCTGTTCCCCAATTTAGAGCTAATGATACTTTTTATACCAGTACCAGTAAAAGCAAAATACATTATACCGGTTTATATTGTATTGGAATTATTTTTAGGTGTTAAGCAATATTCTGGCGATTCTGTCGCCCACTTTGCCCACCTTGGCGGGGCCTTATTTGGCTTTATAATCATAAAATTTTGGGGTATTAAAAGGCCAAACAATTTTTACTAATATTTATTGTTATCAATAGTAAATACAGCTGTTTTATATGAACACCCTCTGGAGAGATATCCAATACAAACTATTAAAGTCGGGCAATAAAATTACCCTGCTTATAGGTATAAACGTTATTGTTTACTTGGGTATCAATGTCCCGGCGGTGCTCGAGCAATTTATTGTTGGTTTTGGTCCGGGCAAAAGCAGTATTATTTTCTACACTAACAAATACCTGCTGCTGCCTGCAGATCTGCACACCCTGCTCTATCGTTTTTGGACGCCTGTTACTTACATGTTTATGCATGCCGGGGCACTTCACATCCTGTTTAATATGCTTTGGCTGTACTGGTTTGGGCAGATATTTGAAGAATACCTGGGCAACAAGCGGACTATTGGCTTATACCTGCTGGGTGGTTTAACAGGCGGGCTTTTGTTTGTTGCAGCATTTAATCTCATCCCGGCATTCACGAGCGAGAACGCTGCCGCAGGCGGAGTTATAGTGGGCGCATCGGCAAGCGTTATGGCCATTATAGTCGCTACCGCCACACTGTTGCCCAATTACACTATATCGTTGATCCTTATAGGCCCTGTTAAGCTAAAATGGGTTGCCTTGTTTATCGTGATCTTAGATTTTTTAAGCATCGCCGGCAGCAACGCAGGCGGCGAAATTGCTCACCTTGGCGGAGCGCTATTCGGGTTTGTTTACATTAAGCAATTACAAAAAGGGCACGACTGGATAGGCGGCATCAATAATATATTTGCACCCAAACCCAAAATGCGGGTGGTGCCTAATGATAACCCTCAAAAAAAAGCCGCTAATTTCCCCCGGCAAGAAGAAATTGACCGTATTTTAGATAAAATTTCTGTTTCGGGTTACGATAGCCTGAACAAGCAGGAGAAGGAAACACTGTTCAGAGCAAGCGACAATAATGAAGGAAAATAAAGGCTTAGGCTTTTTTGGCAAAATAATCTTATGGATAAATTATGCGCTGTGCCTGGCTTTACTGCTTAGCTACCTCGCCCCGTACCTGGATCCGCGCAAGGCCTGGCTTATCGCCTTCTTCGGGCTGGCCTACCCGCCGCTGCTGCTGTTTAATTTTATCCTGGTAATTTATTGGATGCTTAGGCGCCGGCTTTATTTTTTGTTATCGGTTATTACTATCCTTATCGGGTATAAAATATTGCTGAATAATATCGGTTTCCGCACCCAAACAGATATTGCCAAGCCAACCCAGCCACATGCTCTGCGTATAATGACCTATAACGCACACGATTTTAAACGCTACGGCGCTAACAACGATATCTCTACCAAGCACGAGATTTTAGAGCTTATCGCCCAAAACAACCCCGACATTATTGGCATACAGGAATTTTATACCCGCAAACGCGGCCAGTATGATATGATAGATTCCATCAAGAAAATAATGAACAGCGAGTTTTATTATTTCGAACCCTTCGATGTGAATTACGACCAGGCATCGGGCATGGCCATATTTTCCAGGTACCCTATCTTTAATTTCGGGCTGGTATCGCTATCGGGTAAAATGACAGGTAACCAGTGCCTTTTTGTGGATATACAAAAAAGCGATAAGAAGATAAGGCTTTACAGCATGCACCTGCAATCTATCAAGTTTGAGCCGGAGGATTATAAATACTTGGGGGAGGTATCCAAAAAAGGGAAAACTAACATGACGGCTACCAAGCGCCTGGGCAGTAAACTCAAGATAGCCTTTTTAAAACGTGCCGAGCAGGTTTATACCGTAAAGGCACATGCTAAAGAGTGCCCTTACCCTTACATCTACTCCGGTGATTTTAACGATACGCCAGCATCCTTTGCCGTTAACCAGATGGAACTAGGGATGAAGAACACCTTCCGCGAAAAAGGCTCGGGGATGGGGCGTACTTACAACGGCGATTTCCCTAACTACCAGATAGATTATATTATGGTAAGCCCGCAGTTTGATGTGCTGAATTACCAGATCATCAAAAAGAAACTATCAGACCATTACCCCGTATCGGCAGATGTGCTGCTAAAATAAACCAATACCAATCACGCTATGAAAGTCCTGGTAACCGGCGCATCCGGCCAGTTAGGTTCCGCCACTGTAAAGCATCTTAAAGCACATGGGCATGAGGTTATCGGGATAGATATTGCGCCTTCCGAGACTAGGGATGTACTTATCAACATAGAAGATAAAGATGCTGTTGATGCCGCAACAGCAGGCTTCGATGCCATTATCCATACCGCTGCCCTGCACGGCAAGCACTACGAATTAAATTACCCGCGCGAAGCTTTTATACAAACCAATGTCATCGGTACACTAAACCTGCTAAACGCCTGCGTGCAAAATGGCGTTAAAAAATTCCTTTATACCAGCACCACATCCATTTATGGCGAAGCACTGGTTGATAATGATAAAGCCGTTTGGGTAGATGAAACATTGATTGAGCGCCCGCGCGATATTTATGATATTACCAAGCAAACCACCGAGCAGCTTTGCCGCGATTTTTTTTATAAAGAAGGCTTGCAAACCTCGGTGTACCGTGTAGGCCGGTTTTTGCCCGAGGATGATAACCTTAAGACAAACCACCGCCTCTACCGGGGGCTGGACGAGCGTGATGGTGCCGAAGCCTTACGGCTGGCGCTGGATGTAGATTTTAAGGATTTCGAGGTGTTTAACATCAGCAGTGGATCGCCATTTAAGATGGAGGATATAGTTGAATTAAAGAAAGCGCCTTTAGATGTTATTCTGAAATATTACCCGGAAGCAGCGGGCATTTATAAAACAAAAGGCTGGGAGTTTCCAAACAGTATAGATAGGGTTTACGTGTGTGATAAGGCCAAACGGTATTTTAACTACCAGCCTAAGTATACCTTTGAATTTTTATTGAATAGTTAAGTTTAGGTAATATTGAATTAGATAAGTACGGATTTATTATACTTCAATCCTAAAAATTGTAAGTTTGCGCTCATGGAACAAAAATTGTTTGTTTACAATACTTTAACACGTAAAAAAGAAGAATTTACACCGCTTGATGCACCCCATGTGGGTATGTATGTTTGCGGCCCTACTGTATATAGCGATGTGCATTTAGGCAACTGCCGCACTTTTATAAGTTTCGATCTCATCTTCCGCTACCTGTTGCACCTGGGTTACAAGGTGCGCTACGTGCGCAATATTACCGATGCCGGCCATTTGGAGGGCGATGCCGATGAAGGCGAAGATAAAGTATCAAAAAAAGCAAGGCTATCGCAACTGGAGCCAATGGAGATAGTTCAAAAGTACACCGTTGATTTCCACGAGGTGATGAAAACTTTTAACGCCCTGCCACCGAGTATAGAACCAACTGCTACCGGGCACATTATTGAGCAAATAGAACTGGTGAAGGCGATTATAGAAAAAGGCTTTGCTTATGAGGTGGATGGCTCGGTATATTTTGATGTAGAGAAATATAACGAGACCCAGGACTATGGCATACTAAACGGCCGCAAACTGGAGGATATGCTGAACAATACCCGCGCATTGGGCGGCCAGCACGAAAAACACGGCAAACTGGACTTTGCGCTTTGGATAAAGGCCAAACCCGAGCACCTGATGAAATGGCCATCGCCCTGGGGTGTAGGCTTTCCGGGCTGGCATTTGGAGTGCTCGGCCATGAGTAATAAATACCTCGGGCACCAGTTTGACATCCACGGCGGCGGTATGGACCTTATGCCTACCCACCATACCAACGAGATAGCGCAAAACGTGGCCAGTTGCGGCAATAACCCGGCAACTTATTGGCTGCATACCAATATGCTTACTACCAACGGGCAAAAAATGTCAAAGTCTCTTGGGAACAGCTTTTTGCCGCACGAGTTATTTTCGGGCGATCACCCCTTATTAAAAAGAGGCTACAGCCCTATGGTAACGCGCTTCTTCTTTATGCAGGCCAGCTACCGCAGTACTGTCGATTTTTCAAACGAGGCATTGGAAGCGGCCGAGATATTCTACAAGAAATTGGCCGAGGCGGCAAAAAAATTGAATACGCTGGAACAAAATGCGCCGGTTGCTGTTGATGACGAGGCGGAAAACGAGATAATAGCCGCTTGCGAAGATTGCTACAACGGCATGAACGACAATTTT